>JAEOTI010000795.1 GCA_016839955.1 Candidatus Hodarchaeota archaeon
AAAAGAAAAGGCCGGCCACGATAACTATAAAATAATTGTAGAGAAAATAGATCCATTGAGCCCCGGAATAATCGTCCAGAACCATATTTTGTTTTCCCAGCATATCGGGGATGATGAGTGACTGGAATTTCAGTAACTTTATATCCTAAATGTGATAACATCGCAGGAATATAACGATGACCTTCAGCAGTTATTTTAAGGTCTTTTGATGCTTCAGAAACATACGCTCTTAAAGTACAACCAGAATCATGGATATCAATTTTATTCCAACGTTTGTTGAGGTAGTTGGAAATTTTTGAAGGAATTTTTTTGAATATTGAATCCTTACGCTCTTTTCGCCATCCACAGACAACATCATATCCCTCATTTAATTTTTTCAAAAGCTCTGGAATATCTTTAGGATCATTTTGGAGATCTCCATCCATAGAAATCACAATATCTCCTGTTGTTTTTGAGAATCCAGCGAGTAATGCTGCAGTCTGTCCAAAGTTTTTTCTAAGTTCAATGATCCTTAATTTATTAAGTTTCTTGGTTTCTTTTTCTTTTTTAAGCTTCAACAAGGTAGAATCAGTTGAACCATCATCAACTGCGATTATTTCAAAATCTTGTTCTAATTCATTCATTACTTCAAATAATGAATCTAGCAGCTTACTGATGTTTTCTTCCTCGTTATATAGTGGAATGACTATAGATAACAGCATAAACAACTCCTAGGTATTTGAAAGGGAAGATGACACTCTAAATATGAGAATATTGTTCGTTTCAAAACAGTGTCACTTGTCTATATTTCCCTCAAATCTTCTTTCCTTTAAATCAATAAGGAATGTAATTTATAATGTTGAATATCTAGACAATGATTTCTTCCTCTCATGCTCTTAAGGACTTTCTATACAACTTTAGATAACTTTGGGCAACATTTTGCCAATCAAATTGTTTCGCGTGTCTTCGTGAGTTTATTCCCATTGTCTTATTGAGGTCAGGATTATTATAAAGTCTTTTAATAGCCCTTGCAATCTGTTTAGGTGCTCTAATATCAACAACAAATCCATTATTATTAATGAGCTCCGTAGTTCCTCCAACTTGAGTGAGAATCAAAGGGAGACCAGAAGAAATGGCTTCTAACGCTGTGTTAGACATTCCTTCATTCATAGATGACAAAATAAAGACATCAGCCTCCTTATAAAATTCTGGTACCATCTCATGAGGAACATACCCTTGAAAATGAACTTTTTTTGCTATTTTCATTGTTTGAGATAGTTTATTCAACCTATTTCTGCTTTTTCCTTCCCCAATGATGCTCAGATTGATATTTAATTTGTCTTCTTTTAGAATTCTTACTGCATGAAGAATATCCTCTATTCTTTTCCTTTTAATCAACCTGGAAACAGTTATGATATTAAATGGCTGATTGGAATCGTCTCTATACTCCTTTTTTTGTGGAAATTCATCCATATTTATTCCATTGTGTATCACTTCAATCTTTTTTGTGTTTAGAGTATTTCTAGCTAATTCCTTAAGCCCCTCACTATTAGCTGTAACTATTCTTGCATTTTTCCATATAAGTCTAAACAAAGGCTTAAGAAACACATATTGAGTTTGGAATCGTGGATTAAAACCAGGGACATCTGATCCCCTTAACGAGACAATATATGGAATATCTCTAAGTATAAATGGTATAACTCCGCTTGGAAAACCGAATATTGCATGAATTACCTCATATTTTTCTTTCTTAATCAAATTTCTACTGAATAAGGTTGCACGAAATAGAAATTGGATAATTTCCATCTGTTTCCAATAATGAATATACTTTTTCTTTAGTGGAAGGAAAAAAATTCGCACATTTGAAGTGATCATCGAAGTATAATATTTACCCGTACTAGAGCTTGTTACTAGATCAATCTTAAGATTTCGTTCTTTTGATAAATGAATAAGAATATTTTTAGTGGCATTTGCTCCCCCACCACCTAATGGAGGATACTCATAATTTATCATTAAGACCCGAAGCATCTTTTTCCACTTAATGATCCTTTTTTGGGTTGAATAAATACAGAATAGTTAAGAAAATCCGTAATAAGGTTTAAACCAGGCTAAATATTTACTTAGTCCATCTTCAACGCTTGTTTTGGGATGAAAACCCAGGATTCGTTTTGCTTTTGAAACATCCGCGTATGTAATGTCTACATCTCCAGGTTGACGTGGTTCATATTCATATACAGCTTTTTTCCCACATAAATCTTCTAATATGGTTAGAAATTCCATTAATTTTATGGGTTTTCCATAACCTAAATTGAAAATCTCAAATCCACCTTGATACTTCAAAGCTTTTGCGATTCCCTCTACAATATCTGAAATAAATGTGAAATCACGTTTGATTATTCCTGAAGGGTCATCAAAAAGCTTTATTTTTTCTCCCTTCAGAACTTTATAAGTGAAAATATATGGAGCCATGTCTGGACGCCCACGGGGACCATAGACAGTAAAAAAACGTAGACAATTGATGTTTATGCCATAAAGATGATGATATGAGAAACAAAGGGCTTCCCCTGCTTGTTTTGTTGCTGCATAAATAGAAATTGGTCGAGAAACAGGATCTTCCTCTGAAAAAGGTACTTTTTTTTGATTACCATAAACTGAGGAGGAAGAAGAGAACACGAAATTCTTAATATTAAATTGTCTGGTTAACTCCAATAAGTTTAAGGTTCCCTTTACGTTTACTTGCTGATAAATGAAAGGATTGCTCAAACTATACCTAACCCCCGCTTGTGCAGCGAGATGAATGATGTCAGTAGGAGATTCATCTCTAAAAATTGAAACGAGGTCGGTGAATTTAATAATGTCTCTTTCAAAGAATGAAAAATTAGCAAATTCTCTAAGCAATTTCAAGTTGTATTTTTTCAATTCTACATCATAGTATTCATTAAGATTGTCAATGCCAATTACATCAAATCCATCACGAAGCATTTTTTCGCATGTGTGTGACCCTATGAAACCTGTTGCACCTGTTATTAAGATCTTTTTCGCCTTTGTCAAAATAAATACTCCTTTAACCGCTTCGGACATTAACTGAAAGAAGAATGTTGGTTTTAGAAGAGATCTTTTTAATATAATATAAAATATATAGTAATTCATCTCTGTTAGTCATAATAACGGGGAGCTGATTCGATAGTTCTTATCGTATAATCATACGGGACTCCGATTCTGTCACAATAAGATTTTATAGAGAAATTACCTTCATTGTAACGTGGTTGATTATCTTTCTTTGCCCGTTGAAGACCCTCTTCCCGAGTTATATCACCTTCACGTATTTGAATACTTCTTAAAGTGTCATTTTCTGTGAATCCTGCTAATTTTAAATGAATATAGTTATAGAAGGGAGCTGTTCCGTCATCAGTTCTCCATGTGAGATCTGTATTGGGGGGACTTACCCACTCTAATTCTTTTTGTATGGTGGATACAATGATATCTTCATTCCATTTAATATAATGGTAGAAGTGTATATATTCAACACCAACTTTTCTATGTCTTGAAAAAAGGTAATAAAAGAAATTAAGAAATCCTGTGAAGAAAAATGAATTAAAATAACGAGGATTTCGTATGAATTCAAAACTAATTTTTGTACCTAACTTCAGAATATCAAGTAGACTTCCTCCATAAATCCCAAAGAATCCCTTTTTGAAGAGAGTTTTTTCATAACCACCACCACCAGCGGAAATTACCAATGGAATTTCTAATTTCTTCGCTAACTTTGATATTTCAACATCCATGCTTTTATCTGCTCCAGTAAACAGTGGAAACATGTGTACTCGAGGTTTCTTAAGAAAAGCATGAACATTCTTTTGTATATCTGATAATATCTTCTGATGATTTAATCTAATAACGCAGTGATCCACGTTAAGAATTTTTTTAGTACGGCTCCAATTTTCTTGAGCGAATTTTGTCATCATACCCCAATCAAATGTAACAAGCAGGGGTTTCATCATATATTTCTTAACAATTTGATGAGCCGCGTAGCAGCTATCACGTCCACCACTGTACATTAGGATGCAATCATATTTCTTTCCTTTTCCTCTATATTTTAAAAAAATTGATTCTAATGCTTCTTCTCCAAGCAACTCAGGCATCGTATGGGTATGACAATAATTACATACTCCAACATTATCAAATCTAATACCTGGGAATGAAACAGGGAGAATGCACCTTTTGCAACGTTTCAAGGTCAGTACCTCAATTTATCATATCTTCCTCAGCTAATCCTTCCCAATCTGGTTGTCCATCAGGTACAGTAATTAAGACATATCCTATCCAAATAAAAACAATACAAGATACGAATAAACCTAAAACAACTGGAATCATGAACAAAACCATGATTGGATCAAAAAATTGCATTACTGATAGGAGTACGTTCGGGGGTGTTTCATTCGTCCATAAATAAAAGTGCATTAATGGTAGAACAATTATATATAGTAAAAGGAAGATAAGCGAGAATAGAATGATCACAAAACCAGAAATTTGACCCTTTCGCAAAATAAAGCCTCCACTTCTCGTTTAAAAAGAGCTTTTAAAAAAAGCTTGAGAGTCACAGACAACATTAAAATAGATTTCCAGTTTCTAGGTGTGTATCAATGGAAGAATCACTTTGCATCATTGTCTCATTTGTTTAAACATATCCTTTACTTTTTTGTGATCATACTAATCAAACTTTTTCAGTTTTTAGAGTAATGAAGCTCTGCAAAATTAAGACTCTACCATAACGTCTTGGAATTCTCTTGCTATTTCTTCAAAAGATTCTTTATTTTAAAATTACGAAGAAGTTTTTGTAATGAAATCCTCTCCTCAATCCTCAATTACGAGCGATATAGTGATCACTATAGTTTCACATTTTACAATATTGTTGACATCGTTTCTCCAGACAACTCTTCTATTAAGGATATTAAATTTGGAATTATTTGGGATCTATGGTGTTTTCACATCTAGCTTCGCTCTCGGTTTCTCGTTAAGTATGTTAGGCATTGATACAACCCTAACTCGCCTGATTTCAAAGAATCAGGAGAAATATTTAGGTTATTTTGGCGATATATTCAGTTTAACAATAATAATTAGTATTGCTACTGCGACTCTCTTTTATTTTTTCCTTTTTTTCTCAAGTATTTACATATACAATGATCCTGGGCTTATGCAATATCTACAATTCACTGTGATTGGATTATTCTCTGCAATCTATTCAACCTTTTTTACAGCATTGTTACGGGGACTCTCTGAAATGAAAAGAATCGCATTTGTTACAATTGTAGCCCGATCTTTAGGCTTACTAATCGCTTTTATCTTAATTATTTCGTTTAACCTTTTAGGAGGGATTATCGCATACCTGAATTACTATTTTCTTGAGTTATTATTTCTCTCCTTTGTCGTCTATCGTATTAAGAAAGTTTACAAATTTAAATTTAAATTTGGAGTTTCTAAAAGTGCGTTTAGGCTGATAATGAAACATGGAAGTGCTTATTATTTCCTTACTATCATCGTTATGTTCTCTTTCTGGTTGGGAATTGCTATACTTGATAGGATTAGTGGCCATGGAGATGTAGGGATTTATCAAGTTGGTCAATACATTTTTGCGATTCTTCAGCAGATTGGACATTCATTGGTTTTTGTATTATTTCCAAAAATTTCATCATTGAGTGCTAATAAATCTGATCTTGACGCCCAATTTCAAAATTTTTTATGTAAAGCGTTAAAATTCTCCTTTTTAACCCAATTCTTATTAGGAATCACCTTTATAACATTCCACGATGTTTTTTTAATCTTATTTAACGTAAGTGGAGATGCCCGAACAACTATAATAGCATTTATCGTAATAAGTCCTATTATTTTTGGTGTTGGTTTTATCTTAATTGATACAACATTATTTGGGATGTCTGAATTTAGAGTTCTGTTTTTTATTAGATTTACATTTTTATTTAGTTATTTATTGTCAGCTGTCGTTTTTATATACATTTTAGGCCCATTAGGATTAGTTACATCAATGTTAATCGCTTGGATCATGCAAATTATTATTGCAATATTCCACATTAAACGGAAGTATCTCACCTCTCTTTCTATTAAGGACTTGATGTACAAACCTTTAATTGTGTTATTCTTTTATTTTATATCATATTCCTCATGTATATTCTTTTCCCTAACATTTCCAGTTCCATTAAACCTAATTATGTGTATTTTAATCTTTATTACAGCTCTATCCTTTGTTTTACTTTTTATTTTGAATCCAGACGATAGAGAAACAATCAAATCTCTATTAAAAACGAATTAGTTAAAATCATCGTAAAACAAATATTATCAAATATAAATTTCAAAAATACAGTCGTTTTTTATGGTGATTTAATTCATCATCAACTAGAATCATTCTCTTATAGCTGTGTAACGTTTAAAATGTACAAAAAGTCCTTTTATCATCGTCTATTGGAAATGTTTCTAAAATAAGTGAATTATTTATAGTAAAGACATGTTCTATGTTATTGAAGTAGTAGGAAATAGAGAAAAAGTTGTATCTTTCTTACTTAATTAATAGATCTAGAGGGCATAACTGCTCTTATTTTCAAAAAAATGCGTATACCCAATTAGACCCCCTTATCACCCCTATTTCCAGTCCAAAGAAGTGATTCTGTGGAAAAAAAGGCTACATTCGACCGATTTAATGTCGTGATGATTCTTTATGGGTATTTTCGCATAGATACTCGTGTTAAACGTGAAGCACTGTTTCTAGCAAAACTTGGAAGTCAAGTAAAAGTCATTAATCTTTTTGATCCTAATAACCATTCCTCTCAGTGTAAAGAGGAGGCTAATCAGGATCTAATTGATGATCATTCTATTTTGGGAATTTCTTCTAATAAACGGCCTAAAATCTCTAATTTACTCTTTTTTTGGACTCTGTCCTTCATAACAATACTGAAAATCAAATCGAAAATTGATATGCTCCACTGCCATGATCTAACAGGATTACCTCCAGGAGTTTTATATAAGATTCTACATCCTAGAACAAAATTGATTTATGATAGTCATGAGCTTTTCCCTGAAGCTGCTCGTGACAAACTGAACAAATTCTTTTGGATTGGTTTTCTTTTTCTTGAAATATTATGTTCTCAATTTGTAGATAGCATTATAGGCGCTAGTAAAATGCAAATTGCTATATTGCAAGAAAGGTTAAATAATAAAAGATTCTTCTTAGTTTTAAATACCCCTGATCTAGAGAATATTAATCCTGAGATAATCTCTTTAGCAGAAAAGAGATATTCAAACCAAAAGAAATCGAACAATATAAAGATTGTTTATTCTGGGGGAGTTCTTTCATTTCGTGGTTATGATCAATTTGTGGAGGCAGCCTCTTTGCTTTTAGAAAAATCAGATAATTTTCAATTTTGGATCGTTGGAGGCGGTCCATATCTAAACATGGTGAAAAAGAAAGTAAAAGAGAAAAAGATAGAAGATAGATTTGTCTTTACTGGACAATTATCATATGAAGATTTATTATTAATTCTAGTTGAAAGTGATCTTGGTGTCTGTTTATATGAGCAAAGAAAGAAAGATACAATGCTAGTAAATAACAACGTTATGATTTCAAATAAGATATTTGAATATATGATGGTAGGATTACCTTTTATCTATTCAAATTTGATCGCTTCAACCCCCATAACCAAGGAAATTGGTGCTATTTCAGTCGACCCCAATAAACCAGAACAGATATCGAAATCAATTTTGTTATTAAGTAAAAATCCTTCTAAAATGAAGGAAATAGGTGAGATGGGAATGAAACTAGTTAAAACCAAATATAACTGGAGTAAGGTGTCTAAGAATCTATTAAAAGCATATTACAGCTGATTTTTTAGCTGTCTAAAATCACTAATAATTTCAGAATTAGCTTGATATCTGAATTTTTTGTAAAACAAATCACCCCGCTCTTTTCTTTTTCTTCATTTGTACTTAGAAGTGTCAAAAAATTATTATATCCCAATTTATAGACTGTCAATTTTAGAGCTTGTTTTAAAGAAAGAATTTAATAATAATTCAATTTTATTTAGTTATAAATAGGAATAGGTTTCTAAAAATGAATGAGAGCCAAAAAGAGAGAGCAAAAATATGTATTATTGGGCTAGGTTATATTGGATTACCCTTATCTGTCTTTCTAGCGGAAAATGGGTATTTAGTGTTAGGAGTAGATATTAATAAGGATAGAATCTCTCGTTTAAAGGAGGGAAAACCATTAATTGGTGAACAAGGCTTTCTGAAGCATTTTAAAACAGCAATAAATTCTAAACGTCTTAGTTTTCAGACAAAACCAGAACCTAGTGATATTTTTTTTATTGCAGTACAGACTCCGTTTAATTCGAAATTACGTAAAGCGGATTTATCTTTTATAAAAAATGCTCTGAATTCAATATTACCCCATCTATCAGCCTCAAACATAATAATCCTAGAATCTACTGTTCCTCCATTTACCTGTAGAAAGATAATTAAAACCATTGTAGAAAAACAAACCCAATTTAAAGTTCCAGAGGATATTCTTGTCGCTTATTGCCCTGAACGAGCTTATCCAGGAAATTTGGTTCATGAATTTTTAAATAATGATAGAATTATTGGAGGAATGTCGAGTTTTTCTACAGAAAAAGCTTATAATATTTATTCTTCTTTTGTTAAGGGGCAGATATTTCTCACTGATGATATCACAGCAGAAATTGTAAAATTAGCAGAGAATGCTTTTCGAGATATCAATATAGCCTTTGCAAATGAATTACGGTTCATTTGTGATTCGGTCGGTGTAGATCACAAAAAGGTCGTGAACCTCGCTAATTACCATCCAAGAGTTCAGATTCATCAAAGCGGAATTGGTGTGGGTGGCCATTGTATTCCTATCGATCCTTGGTTCTTGTGGGAAATCAATCCAAGTATTAGTCGTTTAATCCCTTTAGCAAGAGGTATAAATGATAGTATGCCTGAGTATATTACTGAAAAGATTATTCACTTGATCCCTTCAAATATCGCAGATCCCAAAGTCGTTATTATCGGGAAAACATATAAACCTAATGTGGGGGATACGAGAGAGAGCCCGGCACTTAAAATTATAAAATTAGTTACTGAAATGAGAAACGATGCAGAGATAATTGCAGTTGACCCTTATGTTGATGAGCTCTCAGTCCCTCAAATTGATCATCTTGTGGAGTCTTCAGATCTCCTAGTTGTCTTAGTGCCTCATCAAGAAGTCATTCAATATATTAAAAAGAATGAGAAAAAACTAAAAAGAAAGATGAGGACACCCAATTTCATTATCGCTAATGAACTATAAGCAGTGATATTATAATGAATCCCATTGCCATTATTCTTGGAACCCGTCCTGAAATCATCAAAATGAGTCCTGTCATTGTTCTATGCGATGAAAGAGAAATAGATTACTATTTAATTCATTCTAATCAACATTACTCAAAATGTATGGATAACATCTTTTTCGAGCAATTACACCTTCGTCCGCCAGATTATTCATTAGCTGTTGGTTCAGCAACACATGGGGAGCAGACTGGGAAGATGTTACAAAGAATTGAAAGAATATTTCTAGACACTCCGACTTCTTTTGTACTTGTTCATGGTGATACTAATACTACTCTAGCAGGCGCTCTATCAGCAGCAAAATTAAACATCCCAGTTGGCCATGTAGAATCTGGTCTTCGAAGTCACGATAAAAAAATGCCAGAAGAGATCAATAGGATCATAATAGATCATCTTTCTGATCTTTGTTTTGTGCCTACTAAGAATCAAGAAAGAATTTTATTAAATGAAGGAATAGATATTTCCAAAATCATCATTACTGGTAACACGATAGTTGATGCAATAAATCGAAATCTACGGTTTATTGATAACACGATTCTTGAAAAATTCCAACTTGAACCTGGAGAATACTTTCTCTCTACACTACATCGGGCTGAAAACGTCGAGGATAAATTTCGTTTGAAAGAAATTTTTTCATCAATAGCAGAAATCGGAGTAAAAAATGATACAATAGTACTAGCTCCTCTACATCCACGAACCACTAAGCTAATAAATGAATTTAAAATTATCATTGATCCTCAGATTAAAGTTATCGATCCAGTTGGATATTTTGAGTTTTTGGCAATACTCAAAAATGCAAAAATGGTATTAACTGACTCTGGAGGAATTCAAGAAGAAGCCTGTATTCTAGGAGTACCATGTGTTACCCTTCGTAGAAATACAGAACGTCCAGAAACCATAGATGTTGGTGCTAATATTTTGGGTGGAATAAATCGAACAAATATCATAAAAGCAGTCGGGAGGGTAATTAATAAAGAAAAAATCAAATGGGAGAATCCATTTGGCGATGGTAAAAGCGCAAATAGAATTCTTAATGTAACCTTACAATACTTACAAGAACATGCTTCTGACGAATAGATCCATTATCATTCATTATTTTCGTTTAATAGAACTCTTTATTTATGGTTTCTTTCATAGATCTTCGGTGCAGTGTTAATTGATCTTATCACCTCGTTAAATGAATTACCCAAGCCTATTGTATTTAAATACCATTTAATTCCTTCGTATCTAGGCTTATTCTCATCTTTTCTTCTTGCCAAAGCTTCTTCCCTGGTGGTAAGACCTTCTCTGATCTGATTACTGCGAAAAGTATCATTTTCAGTGAAACCTGTTAACGAATAGTAGATATAGTTGTAAAAAGAGGCTGTTCCATCACCAATACGCCATGTGGCTTCTGTATCACCTGCTACTTCCCAATCATATTCATAAATAAGAATTGATATGATTTCTTCCTCATTCCAAGGGATATAATCATAGAGTCTTAAATAGGTATGAGGAATCTGGTAATACGAAAAGAAACCAAACAAAGTATCTATCATTGTAGTATTCAAGTAGAAAGGATTTTGCAAAAATCTTTTCGCATAATATGCTGCAAGCTGCAATTGTCCTCTCATATCGGAGATATCTTTCGACCTACCTAAGTTAGGGGGTACATCACAAAAACCTGTCTTGAAGTGGGTCCGTTCGTATTGATTCGCAGATAAAACAACTAATTCTATACCCATTTGTTCACGTAACTTATTCGCATAGAAAAAGTATTGTTTATCACCAGCCATAAATAATGGAATTGTCCCCAAATCTGACTTTTTTAACCATGCATACACATTTCTAAAGATATTTCTTCGCTTTTTCTTTATTTCTGCTGATAGGAGTATATGTTCGATTTCAAGTTTGCCGCAAATTCGTGCAATGTTTCTTCTAGCAAGATCCGTTACCATACCCCAATCATAAGTATAAGCTACAGGATTCATATTCAATATTGTTTTCATATAATGGAGGGCATAACTACTATCACGTCCTCCACTAATCATGACTAAACAATCAGGTTCTCCATTCTTACTCCGACATTTGTCCACAATTTTTTCCAATGTTTTTTTGCCTTTCAGCTGGATTCTTACATAATTTCTACAATAGTTACAAACCCCTGAAGGATCAAACTCGATGAAAGGAAAGGTTTCGGGCAAAATACATTTACTACAACGTATCAAATTATTAATACCGCTTTCTCTTCATATAACAGAGTTTTATCATCTTGTTGGCGTTTTGTACTAATAAAGGGGAGATTATCTTGAGGAGAATGATCCACAATGGTTCTCGCTTTCTTTTTAATCCTAATTGGATTTTTTGATATTTTCTTTGTTTTGAGGGAGAATTTAATGGTGTTTAAAGTATTAAGATCTATTAATTCACCAATACCAGGTGAGATCTGAGATATTTTGGAATCTCTAAGCGTCTTTCTAAGATTTCTCTTTTTTGCTAGTTGCTGTAAAATATACTTTTCAGATGCAAAGATCTTACAAGGAGAAGCCTCATCTTTAAAAGTGTATAAAGATCCGTTATTTGTTGCCAATAAAAGGGAATTAATGTCAGAGAATAATACAGCTACAGATGCTGTGCCCTGAATCATACAAAAAGCTTCTCTGACTGCATTAATAATAGAATTAGTCTCATTAATGTTCATTCGAAGGAGACTTAGAAAAACTTCAGTATCAACTTCATACTTTCGTTTAAACTTGAAAATTGGCTCCAAATCTCTCTATCGTTTACAATGATTCCATTATGGATGCCAACTAAGTCATCCTTAATGACTGGCTGATTATTATCTCGCCTTTCTTGACTTCCATTGGTAACCAGTCGGGAATGGCCAATTAATCCAATTGTAGAAGAGATTCTTTTGTCTTTTCCCAGCACATCACTTAAAATTGTTTTAAATTGTCTAGTTCGAATAAAACGAGTAGCAGATATAGGTTGTTTAAAAATATGAATTCGCTTCTCATCGAGAATAGCAGCTCCAGAAGATTCTTTTCCTTGTGATTCTGATAATTTATAAAGTGACTTAGCTGTCGAATTAAAGAAGTTTGCATTACATTCTGATTCTTGACCTGCGAGAATCCCAAGTATTCCACACATTGACTTTCATCTGTTCATGTTAGTAGAATTAGTGATTTTTGTCGTTAAAAGTTAGATGAATAATTACTTTTAAGCACTTCTTCTACTTTTAGAGAGGTTTAAAGCTTATATTCTTACACAATAACTAAAGAAATTAACAAATAAAAACTCTATTATTCTCTATTTAAGAATGAAATTATTTAAAAGGAACATAATTCCTCTACAACTATATTATGATTTAAGAGAATGCTTTTTACTCAAGCATTGATAAGCCAAATTCAGCAATAAACCGATTTACAGATCAAAAAATTTCGGGAAAGATAATTAAGGGATATTCTATCGAACATTAGGGTATGATTTACCATTTTAACAACCCTAAAGGATGAAAATATAGGATGGCTTCTTCAAAGGCGCTTAAGAAAAGACAGAAGAATATTCTTTTAGGTGTTTTATATTTAATAGTGCTTCTCGGAATATATTTACGGATTATCTCTGCATTTAACCAGACTCATGATTCAAATCTGTTAAGGCATTTTTTTATGGAGTTCATTGCTCAAATGTTCGTGATGCTCTTTCTTTTCCGTAATTCATCCTTTATACAAAAATCCTTGATTAATTGGTTATCTAATGCTTCTTTAGTAGGAACAATAGGAATTGGCTTAGAGGTAACAATTTCTACTCTCTATTTAATGCAAGATCTTAAAAATCTCAATCAGATAGGCTTAGAGTGGCTTGTTACCTTGAATCTATTCATATTATGTTTCTTCATTTTTTATTCTTTAAAATCTGTGGATAAAAAAGTTGCATCATTATTAGCATGGATAACTATCGGTATGAGCTTAAATTCCGTGATAATAGGAACTCAGTCTTTATTGACCGATTATAGGAATATTGATGGATTCTTCACTTTATTACTAGGATTACAAATTGTTTTCTTCTTCATCATTCTTCAGATGGAACAAAACCATTCTAATCTTTCTAAAACTAATTCAAAAGAAGTAGAAAGTATATTTCTTAATCATCCTGCACGGATCGCAATGATTATCCCAGCACGGAATGAAGAAAAGCTTATTCTAAAAACTCTTTCAAAAATTCCCAGATCAATAGATAAGATATTTGTTATTGACGATGGAAGCACTGATCAAACCAAGGATATCGTTAAAAACTATGCAGCAATGACTGATCCTAGAGTGGAACTTCTTGTGCATGAGGAAAATGAAGGAGTTGGTTCCGCAATCATAACAGGGTATCAGCAAAGTTACAAGGAAAATTATGATATTTTCGTTGTTATTGGTGCAGATGCTCAAATGGACATGAGGGATTTACCAAGATTAGTTCAACCACTAATTAACAATGAAGCAGATTATGTCAAAGGGAACCGTTTCATTTATGGGAAACCGCTTTCCAAAGGAAATGCTTTTCGCGAGATGCCAAAGATCCGCATCTTTGGTAACTTCATGTGGTCTATATTAACAAAGATTAGTTCAGGTTATAGAACCATTTTTGATTCCCAGATGGGTTACACAGCAATGCATCGGAATGTTTTTTCACAGATTAATTGGTCGAAAGCTCGCAAGGGTTACGGTTACCCTGGGGATTGGTTAGCACGATTTCATGTAGAGAAAATACGAGTACAAGACGTCCCCGTTAGAGCAATATATCTCAAAAATGAAAGACAATCCCAAATAAAAATATCAAAATACCTATTCTATACATCCGTATTACTCTTGAAAGCGTTTTCTTTCCGTTTCTATCACGAATATCTAAACTCTAAAAAGAGAAGTAAACTCGGGATTCCATCAATAACTTTTATGTCACTAACATTTCTTGTTCCTATAGGAATTTTATTCTCTTTTATAATATCTTTCATCCCTCTCTATGCTATAGTATTGGGCTTACAGGCAATTATTTTCTTTGTTATTTCTGATCTTGTACAAGATGACCTAAGTATCCCGACAGGGATTAGTAATTAGTTTATATCTCTTGTTGTAGAAGTAAAATAACAAGAGAAATGGTCGTTCATTCTATATTCACATTCCAAGATATTCCTTTATTTTATATTATGGATGCTAGATATCTTGGACAAAGAAAAATTTTATTGACATCCTGAAAAGTAGGTTCAAATACGTTTATTTTCACTAATTTCAAAGAAGAGCTAAATCTCAGCGATTTGGGGTATATATATTGGACTTCATACAATTCCTAACACTGATACTAGTTCAGTCATTATATCCCATTTTAGCGCTTGTGGGCGGAGGATTGGGTTGTTACTTCATAATAAACCGTTGGGTTCCTTTGAATTGGCGTAATACGGAAATAGTCCACTTCTCAATAATAACAGGTTGTTTTTTCCTTTTTATACCCTGGATTTTTATTGGTATTCAGCCTAATGGATTATTGAAGATTACAATTATTGAGGGATTGTTTGTTTTCGCAATATCATTTACTACGTACGTTTTTAGTTGTTATGCCATTCTCTTGATTCTTTTTTTATTTGCATCATATCATCTAATGAAGTTATTCATCCAAAAACTTGAAAATTTTGAAGGTAACATTATAAGAAAATCAATAACATTTGATATCACACTTATCGGACTACTAATAGCAGAGTATTTTTTATTACAGCTAATTCTCCCCCTCCGAGGATTCGATGCAATGTATTATTACTTACCGGAGGCTGAAGTTTTTTATCTTCTTGATCAAATCCCTGATGTAAACTATTTATCTTTTTCTCCTGTTGTCAAGGCGCCATTTAATGTAATGCTCTATACTCTTTCTCTTTACATTTCTAAACCACCAACTTTTCTAGATTCTTCACAGATCTTGGGCTATCCATTCCAGATGTATCCATTATTGTTTCTAATTGCTTCAGCATTGCTTGCTTATGATTTGTCAATGGAGTTATGGGGAGAAAAAATTAAAGCTCGTCTAGCAATATTGGTTTTCTTAGTTACACCAGTAGTTTATTGGATTTTGACGTTGTGGCCTTATTATCAGGATTTATATGTCAGCTATTTTTTTGCTGCTGCATTTTATTTTGCTTGGAAAGGAATTAATCTTGGTGAAAGGCATTCAAGGTCTTATACTGCCATTGCAATTATGAGTATGGCTCTGGCATTAATAAGTAAGATCAATGCTTGGGCTTTGTTTATAGTATTGATCCTAGCATTGCCTGTCAAACGAGGGGGTAAGATTCTTCAACTTGGTTTATTAGTAGTATTAAGTAGTTTTTTAATCGTGAGATCAATAACAACAATTTTTATTGGTACAGGTGTGGTTATTTTTATATTTGCAATCTTTGTCGGCTATTTTATCGCAAAAAAGCCAGTTTCAAAAGAAAAGATTTCGATACCTTCAATTTTTGCATTTTTTATTGGGAGTGTGATCCTTGGTGGGTTTTGGATTTTTGATCGGATAACTAAATCGCCTGAGTTTGAAGAAGAATTATATAATCTCTACTTTAACCTATTAGGTTCCATAAAATGGGAATTTAGTGGTTTTTCTACATTTTCCTTTGATTTGATATTAGAACGGATGCAAGCGGTGAACTTTTGGTCAGCAAGTCTCTTCTTCTTTTTAGGAACTGCGTTCTGTTTACCATGGATTCTACCTAAAGTTATAGCCCTCATTCGAGGAAGTGAGATAGCACCCATTACGATATGGATCCTTACATTTTTCATGATATGGATGACTTATTACTTTCAAGGCTCAGTTCGGTACCTGAGTCCAATTTACATCCCATTAGCGGTTTTTATAGTCCATGGCTTTCATTCATTGTTAAAAATCTTCGATGTACCAATACAATCTAAACTTTCACGAATGGCGCTGTTATTTTTTGGA
>JAEOTI010000210.1 GCA_016839955.1 Candidatus Hodarchaeota archaeon
GTCTGGAAGAGTCATTTTTCTTCCTCCTTTCTTTTCTCATCCTTTACAATTCTGTTGATAAGTCGGAGTAGTTTTGCGGGTTTTACTTGTCCAAAAACTTCACCATCTATCTGAACAACTGGTGCTAATGCACAACATCCGAGACAGGCCACACGTTCAAAACTAAATAATCCATCCTCTGTGGTTTCACCTGGATCAATGTTTAGCTTTGTTCTTACTGTTTCTGCAAGAATATTCCCACCCTTTACAAAACAAGCTGTACCTAAACACACGGAAATAATATGTTTCCCTGGTTTAGTGAATTTAAATTGTTGGTAAAATGAAGCAACTCCATAAACTTCGTTAGGAGATATCTCAAGATATTCGCTTATACGAATCATGTTTTCTTTTGATAAATATCCATATTCCGTTTGTACTTCCTGTAGGATAGGAATTAGATTTTTTTGATACTTACCTTTCGAGATTAAAATCTCCTGAAGAGTTGAATCCATAGGTTCTGCTGTGACCAATTATGAACACCTCTGATATTGAGTTTCTGCTGTGACTCGCCACTTTTAAGATAATTAAATTCTGATTTCCTTAAATAACTAAGGTTAACAAAGCCTGAAATTTGTTAGGAACCGTTGAATACCATCGTTCTGTTTGAGGTTTAAATAACTTATTCTGATCTCACAAGGAAAACAATTGTAAAGTATTGTCCTTATGAGGATACCATTTTCTTGATTTGATACAAAGATTACTCTTCGCTACTAATCTCTATTAATAATTCAGCAAAAATTTCCATTTCTTTCAACAATTCTGCAAGTTCTTCAGGTGAATCAGCTGGTTCCTCTTCATCTATCATGAGTAGTACGGTTAATACATAACTGAAAATGTGAGCTTCCAATTTTTTTACTGCTGAACTTGCGGTGAAAAATGCTGATTCTGAAGTCAAGAAATTTTCTCTTAGAACATTGCAGGCCAAAATATATTCTCTTAGATCTTCTCGAAGTTGAATTCCTGTAGAATATCCCTTGATATTGTGTGTAATCACATTTCCATTGACATCTGTTATGATAATTTTGGATTTAAGCTTCGATAACTGTTCTTGGGCTCCTTCCACGCTTTTCTTTAATTCTTCAAAATCTGCTATCATTATCTGCCTTATAAAATCATTGAGTTCTTCTTGCCGATAAACTGACGTTAAAAATTCACGAGGAGTATGTTTTACTATGAAAGGTAATTTTTTGGCTTTAGCTAAACTATCTTCAAGCTTCGTTTCGTCATAATCTTCTGTATCATACTTATGATAAAAGATTTTTATTCGTGGATCTCCTCCCTGGTCTTTTATTGCTGTATAGACATCATCAAAATATTCATCTGCCAAGTGAAAATCCTCAGGATGGTGAAGATCGAGAACAAATATTAGAATTGTAGTATTAGCCAATAACATAGGAGTCTCTAAATAGCTCTTTCGATAATCCTCTTGTCCACCGAAATCCCAAAGAGAAATCTGTAAACCAAGATAATTATGTGATTTAACTTCGTACATCACAGTAGGCCCAAGGTCCTTGACCTCGTTCGGAGTCATTCCGCCAAAAGTCGTTGAATAAATAGATGTTTTACCACAACCGCTAAGACCGACAACAGATATTTTCATACTATTACCTCATTTGAAAAAATCATTTTACGAGTAATCTATAACAACTAGATTCAATAAAAATACAGCTATTACTTGAAGAAAAATCCAAAAGATGATTTATAAAAGATTTTGCTTGAACTGCTCATTCAAGTCTGTATGTTTAGGAAAACTGGAATGTTATTAAACCCATAGTCAATGACAAAAATTATCAAAATAACACTTTTAAGCTGTTATGAAAGAAATAGAAAAAGAACCAGAGCTAAAAGGTTGTGAAAAAATGCCACGTCGCGCAATTTCTAAGTACACAAGGGAAACGTTGCAATTTTTCGGCCAACCAATTTCTTATTTATTACGAGAGCAGGTTAGATTACTGCTCATCGTTGTTGCTATAACAGAAAGTGCTTTTTCATCTTCAGTTATCACGATACCTTTGTATTTTGACACTCTTCCTGAAAGAACAAACAGTTTTTTTGCTAGTGAATTTGAATTACCAATAATTTTAACAGTTTATTATTTGTTTTCTCTATCGACAGCTTCGTTTTGGGGATCTATTAGCGATCGAATTGGAAGAAGACCACTATTGATTGCAGGAACTGCACTTGCAGGGATTACTTTTCTTCCCTATCCGCTTGTCTACGCTTCCTATGATACAGTTCCGATGAGTTTTTGGATACTTTTAATATCTAATGGCCTTAAAGGGATAGCATCTGCAATGATAGCTGGCCCAGTGCTAGCTATGTTCGCTGATAGTGCTCCAGAGCGAAATCATGGA
>JAEOTI010000211.1 GCA_016839955.1 Candidatus Hodarchaeota archaeon
ATTAATGTTTTAAGGTCTTCAATTTCTTTATTTGACATACTAATAACCCTTATATTTGTTTAAGATATTAGAGTGATCCTTTCGCACTAAAAGAAAGTCACTCACAATCAATAACTGTATCTGCTCTACATCATACCTTAAACAAAAAATAAATTTAAACTGTTCTAATAAATTCAGTTTAAAGCAAAAACCTCACAGTTTATGCTATAAACCCAAAAGTTAAAAGTTCCGAATCTTTATTAATTTGTACTTAGCAAATAATTAACGGTTATAGATCTTCATTTTACAAATGATATCGAATACACAATTAGAGGATGAATGTTCTGTCAGACAATCTAGATAAACGTACAGCAGAGATATTAAAAATTCTTTCAGATCCGACTAGAAGAAAAATTATAAATTTAATTACTCAAGAACCGAAGAATCCTCAAAAACTTGCTTCTTTACTGAATATATCCCGACCTGCTATTGAAAAACACTTGAAGCTTATGTGTTCGCAATATATCGCAGAAAGAAGAGTTGAACCATTTCCCTCTCCTCATTATGTATATTACATTTCTACACCTGGTTTAGAATTATTACATGCCATTTCCATCGCGACGGTAATCTATTTCCAAGAAATGGATGGGATCGTTAATGCGGAGATAGAACAAATAGAACGTGACTTTATATTGCAGAGAATAAGCAGAAATGAGTACGAATCTCGCCATGCAACTCTAAAACAGAAACAGAGTGATCTATCGAAATTACAGCTCACTCGAATTTGGATAGAGGAAGCGAAAGAAATGATTGCTAAACACGATAAAGACGTAACATTCTAATTCCCAAGAAATCATTCATTTGATATGAAGCAGATTAACCAAGAGACGGAGGGGACGGGAAATTTCAGTTCTGAAAATTCGAAAATTAATTTTTTGTAAAGTAGTTTTTTCAAGTTGTGAGGGGGAATACACCTCAATAACGTCTATAAATTTTCGATAAAGCTTTATTCCCGCAATATATGCTTCAAGTGGATATTCTAATGCAGCTTGATCCTCGTTCAGGCGAACATTTACAGTTCCCAAATACATTTTTGCTGATGAAGAGATGGCATCAGATATCATTAGTACTAGTTCTCCTGCATCAGCTAATCTTGGAAATGGATTTTTATACTTTGAAGCAGGATCTTTTCCACCAAGGATTGGACGATAATTTGAATCCAACGGAATTAATACTTCATCCTGCTCAATACCACGCTCTGTTCGGTGTCCATTAAGTTCTATGGATACATCTGAATGAACAACTTCTACGTTTGTTTTTTCAAGGTTGGTCATTGCGTGTTCGCGATCAGCAGGAGTTGGGTACAAAAAATTGGATTGTTTGAGCAAAACTTCAGTAACCCAGAGTTTTTCTTGAAAAACGACCGAGAGGTTCATTGTTGCAGGGTCTAGTAAGAAAATCAATTCTGGACTCTTCATTCCACACATTGAGGCAAGACTTGTGGTCCGTTTTCCTCCAACCTTGTCAATCAAGGTATGAAGAATGGAAGGAACGATTATTTTGTCTTGATATTGAATTTCATATTTCTCATCAATTAATAAAGGATCTTTTGATGGTACAGAGTACGCATGATGAATCCATACATCTCCTGTTACTCCTAATTGTAACTTCAATCCTTCTAACAATGACTTTCGTCCTGGAAAGGAAAAATCATCTGGTTGATCCATTTTTTGATCTTTAAAATCAGTTTTGGATTGATGATCTTTCATACCGTATTGTTACAGGAAGTAGGATTAAAAAAACTTCCCACTTAATCTCGGTTCAATATTTAATAACTTGAACGGGTTTAAACCTTGCAACTTCCTTTCCCAAATTCAACCTCTCTACCAGTGGAAGAACCTCTGAAGGGCCACGATATCCGTATTCTAAAGATTCCACATTTTGTATTACCATGCGACTTTGGATTGGTGCCTGAAAAAGCTCAAAATAAAATTCATTCTTATGTACAAGTGTTTTTACATCATTAAAGGGATAGAGAAGTTTATATCCTCCCCCATGGGGAAGAATGTTGCTTTTTTCAAGAATTGAAGTGTGTCCATTTTCTTCTGATTGCTTTAATTGAGCATTTGTCCAATATTTTGAGTTAATATTGGAATTACCTTCATATAAATAAATGTACGAATAACCATTAAATCCTATTGGAAATAAAGGGAGCGAGGCATCACCCGTACTATCCAAAGTACTATACAATCCTAATCGCATTGCGAAAAGGTTGTTTTCCTGATAATATCCTTGATGAGTAGGATTGGATATACAAGTTACATTATCCTCCCCAAAAAGATTTTTTGCAATCGACGTTCGTTTATCTTTGGAGTATTTCTCAACAGATTTGAAGTAAGTTAGATAATCCGCTCCTGATTTTCTGGGTAATCCCTCAATTCGGCCAAAAGGAGTATCCACTTTTTCAAATTCATCAGGTTTCCAGTAACTTAACTGTTGTTTCTCAGTTTGTTGTGAGGAGTGAATTAGAGCGTACTCTCCAGGAGGCAAATATCTCTGGTAATGAGAAAAATTATCTGACAGTGAATCCAATCGCAGTAAATCAATGAAGTGGTTCGATTTCCAGACATCCCATTTACCTGTTTGTCTCCCTACAGGCACTCCATTTTTTTTCAAGACTTGCAATCTATCCATTAACAGAGACAGAGAGGGCATGTTATGTACGTGGTAAAGACCGAATCCACAGCCATTGGGGTGAAGAAGACTTGGAAAAAGATACTCTTTCGTAAATACTGCGCAACCATAACCAACTCCTGAATCAAATCTTGGTTTATTTCTTGTAATGCTTCCATCTGGCCCAAAAACGACTAAAACGTCATTTGGATCAGACCCCCTTTCACGATGGAAACTTATTATCTTAGCTATGCCTATATTCATAACTCTCTTAGCCAATTTGGCAGTAAGATCATTGTTTTTCCAGGAGTAATTATTAAAAACTGATTCTTGCAACAATTACCATATTTAATTGATTACAATATGATAC
>JAEOTI010000212.1 GCA_016839955.1 Candidatus Hodarchaeota archaeon
CATGAATGGGATTTAGATAATCCGTTTTGTGACGATTTTGAAAAAGGCAAAACCGATGTTTTTGAATTAGACATCCCAGATGGACTTACATCCGATTGGTTCCAATATTTCTGTTTAAGAAAGGAACGTGCCATACATGGCGATAAATGGTTGCTTTCTAGTATAAAATTAGAAATTAATGATCGTCTTATTTATGATTCTGGCGAAAAAGAAATTTGGTTCCAAGATGGGGACGTTAGTTGGTGTGCCGCTGATTTTGTTTATGGTAAATGTCGTGGTAGCATTAGTCCAGATTTTGAAGTGAAGTATTAATTACGTCACTTTCACTTCTTTTTCTATTTACTTTTATTTTCAATCCTTTGGATTGATTTTTTACTTTTTTTCCTACTATATGATTGAGGATAAGTAGTTGTTATACTGGGGGAAATGTTTATATACTTAGAACCTATGATATACTACCAAGGTAGTCCTACCCTACTACTGTGATAGAGAGGATGGACAACTACTTATTAGAGTACTAAAAAATATTTGGAGACTATAAATTGTTAAAAAACGAAAACAAAAGGGAAGAAAAAGAAGAATCCCAAAACGTGTGCAAACTTTGTGGATCTGATTCACTCATTGATGACAAATCAAGAGGAGAAAGAATCTGTACAAGTTGTGGTGCAGTTCAAGATATTATAATTAGCACAGCTCCCGAATGGAGAGCTTTTACAAAAAGCGAACAAAATGCCAGAGAACGTGTTGGTGCTCCAGCATCAAATCTAAAAATTGACAAAGGATTACGAACACAAATTGGCGCCGGATACAAAGATTTTACCGGTAAAAACCTCAGCCCATCAACAATCGCACGAATGAACCGATTAAGATGGTTGAATAGACGAACAGGCAGATCTGAAGCCCGTAATTTAAGAGATGCTATCTTTGAATTGAAAAGAATTTCAAGCCAATTGGGTATCTCAGAAGATATTACTGAAACAGCTGCTATCTATTATAGACGAGCTCTTAAAGCTAAATTGATTAGAGGTAGAAGTATAGACTCAATGACTGCTTCTGCTATTTATATCGCTTGTAGAACCCATAACGTTCCAAAAACGCTCAAAGATATTTGCACAATTGCTAAAGTCGAACGCAAAGAATTAGCTAGATGTGTAAGAGTGTACATTATTGAATTGGGAATTAAACCAACTCCTATCGATCCAGCCCAACTTGTCTCAAGACTTGGAACTGAATTGAATATAACTATGCACACTCAAAACAGAGCTATTGAAATCCTTCATACTGTGCGAGAATACAGATTGGATGTCGGAAAGAATCCAATGTCAATTGCCGCAGCAGTTATCTATATCGCAGGAATTCAAACTGGTGAAAGAAGAACCCAACAACAGGTCGCTGAAGCAGCAAAAACAACTCCAGTCACCTTGAGAAACCGATTCAAGGAATTAGTTGCTGCCCTAGAAATAGGTCAAGTAACTGTAAAAAGAGGAGCTGCAGCAACACCAGTCTATGTTCGCGATCCGTACAAGTTCTAATACGTTTAATGAATAAGCGTTTTAATAGACATCAAAGACATTTCAAGATTCGGGGCGAAGGTGTGCGATCACCCGCCTTCGCCGCAATCAACCTTTTTGTTGTATTTTTAACTTTAAATGCATTATTTTTCAATGTACATTATGTATTTAAGCAGACTGAAGGTAATAGAAAAGCATAAAAATTCTATCCGCTCATTTGCTTCCAAGAATATAATCTTATTAACTATCGTAAAAGCTTTTTAACTAGGCACTTCTTAGAATGAAGTGAACAATAAAAAGCGTTCAATAAAATAACTATCGTAGGTTGGAAACACAAATGTTATGGGCTGAAAAATATCGTCCGAAATTTTTGAAAGAAATAATTAATCAAGATGAAATCAAGAAACGCTTAAAGGGTTTTATTGAAGCAGGTACTATGCCGCATTTGTTATTTGCTGGCCCACCTGGTACTGGTAAAACCACCGCTGCTTTAGTTTTAATCAATGAAGTTTTATCAGATTTTGATGTCTTTGGTCGAAAGGAAGATAGTCTTCAAACTAATGTTCCTTATCTTGAGTTAAATGCTAGTGATGAACGTGGAATTAACGTCGTACGAGAACGCATCAAAAATTTTGCTCATCTTATGGCCATTAATGCACCTTTCAGAGTTATAATTCTTGATGAAGCAGATTCTATGACCTCAGATGCTCAACACGCACTTCGTCGTACAATGGAGAAATATAGTAATACTTGTCGTTTCATTCTCATCTGTAATTATAGTTC
>JAEOTI010000213.1 GCA_016839955.1 Candidatus Hodarchaeota archaeon
CTATTCATGCCCAGCTAAGTGTTTTGTGTGACCTTCTTCTCACCTCCTTTAACATTTTCTCTGGCAATCAAGCCCATCCTCATTCCCTTCGAAGCATTCGGGGATAATCTTTTTGAACACCTCTCAAGATAATATAAAAATTTAAAATCCTTTCAAGGTTATGCATTTTGCAATGACAAAATTTATTGGGAGACTATCTAATCATTCCCAACCTGGTGAGAGGAAAGTCTATAATTATATAGAAAGGGTGTTTCAAGACGAACCTAACACTTTCTGCTATTATGAACCGATAGTTGGTGGTTTATATCCTGATTTTATAATAGTCTCTCCTCAATTTGGTGTATTAATTATTGAAGTCAAAGATTATTCAACGGATAAACTTTTAGATCCTATTCCTAAAGAAGAATGGCTTATCTTAAGTAATGGTAAACCAGACAAACGACCAAACCCTTTCATGCAGTTGTATAAATATTGGAGAGCGATTCGCAATAGAATTGATAAGAACAAGACCCTAAAGAAGAATAATAAGCTCATACGTCAGTTATTAATCTTTCCTTTTCTTTCCAAGAAAAGCGATGCTGTAAATCAGATTCAAGCAGTTCAGCAACCCAACTATACTGTTTTGTATAAAGAAGATCTTAATACAGTTGACTTATTTCAATCCTGCCTTCAAAATCTTTATCCAGAGGATTTTAAATTATCATTACGGGAAATTCAACATATTCGATCTGCATTAATCATATCTTCCAGATTACCAACCCCAACACAACCACGGATCTTTGATTATTTTCCCTCAGTTTCTGTACTTAGAGTATTTGATGAAGATCAGGAAAAAATCGCGTACAATCTAGGTGATGGACACAGGCTTATTTTTGGTGTAGCTGGGAGTGGTAAGACTGTACTTTTAGTCGCACGTGCTGACTTTCTTGCTCGAAAAAACCCAAAATGGAGAATTTTAATACTCTGTTACAATCGTCTGTTAGCAAATTATATCTTAAAGTTAATCTACCCACAAAAATATCAGAATCAAATCGAGATCTACAATTTTCATAAATGGGCCCAAGAAAAAATCTTAAGTCAAGGTTCACCTTATACTGCAATGTACAATGCGAAAAAACAAGAAGCAAAGAAATCAGATCAGTTGAATATGTTCTTTACCGAAGAAGTTCCTGAAATCCTTAATCGCATAATTTCAGAAATCCAGTATGAACGATATGATGCTATTTTAATTGATGAAACACAGGATTTCGATAAGAAATGGTTAGAATGTGTTGTTAAGTTTCTTAACCCTGAAACCGACTCGTTATTGATAACATGCGACGGATTTCAGGGAATTTATGCCCGTAAACGTTTTTATTGGAAGGAAGTAGGAATAAAAGCACCGGGAAGAGTAATTAAATTTCGTCGAACTTATAGGAACCCCTCCCTGATAGGTGAAATGGCTTACAGATTCTTATCACTGGATCAAAATCTCGAAAAATTGATTGAATCTGAAGAGGAATTTGCTTTTCTAGAAACTAAAGAATTCGCTAGAAAGGGAGGAACAGTTGAATTTAGGATTTTTCAAACTCAACAAGAAGAGTATGATGCTATCTCGAGAACAATTTTTACTTATAATAAAGAAAACCAATCCATTCTAATCTTATTCCATAGAGATCTAGAAAAGCTTAATTTTAACCACTCTCTAATAGATAAACTGAATGAAAGACAAATTGAATGGCATAACCTTAAACAGGTAGGTTTAGGAAAAAAAGGAGTATATATAGGGACATTACAGGGAACAAAGGGGTTGGAGGCAGACATGGTAATTATTCCATCAATTGAATCAATATATTCAAAAACAAATAAACGACAGCTGTTATACGTAGGGATGACACGAGCTACAGATGTTTTAATACTTACTGGAAGTGGATCAAATGAATTCACCACTAATCTTTCGAAAATAAACGATATTAGATCATATGGATCTGATTTTGTTAAAGAAATTCAAGAAGGAAACCGCTGTTACTTTTGTAGAGAAGTCAAATACAATGGGAAAGAAAAACCCTTATGTTACAACTGTTGGAAGAAACTCGTGGATCAGGAGATTTGCTATTCCTGTGGTAGTTTACTTAGTTTAGATTATGAACTTGAAATAAAACAAAAAAGAAAAAGAACTAAATTCCTGTTACGAAGTTGTAATCAGTGTAGTTATGAGCCACTTAATTATTGTAAATTGTGCGGGGAAATCATACCCCCCACGGATGGTAAACCTTTGTGTAATAACTGTGATAAGACTCTCCAAATTGTTTGGACTTCTGCCTCTGAAAAGTTTTATTCGAAAGAATTTATTTGAGAAACGAGTTTAACAATGAGAAAATTCGAAATAAGAAAAATCAAAATCATATATACTCCTTCTTTTTGTCTTACAGAAATGTTTCAATGGTTTTTTTGCTAAATTAAACATTCAAAACAATGAAAAATTATTGCATCTTTATAATCCCAAAATATTAAAAAATAGAACGTCGAAAGATATAGACTCATTCGTGATTCAGTTTGTACTAAAATTATCAATTATCTACTCTTGAAAAATCGATTCCCGATTTTTAGTTATAATTAGACGAATATAAAATCTGATAAAGGTTGATCTAACAATCAAACATTTACTTTAAGTTGGGAAATGGAATATGGGGAATTTATGAAAACGACAGCTCATTGGGAAGATCAATCATTAGAGAGTGAATTTTGTCGAACAATAACTCAAATCGTTGAAGGGACACCTAAAATTGATAACGATAGCTGGAAGGATGAGTACTTAGTCTGGAACCAATATATAGCGAAATACTTCTTTAATGAGACAATGGCTTCGAAAGACGTTATTCTATATATAAATGAAGATCTAATCGAACAGATCGGCGTAACATTTAATGGTAATCTACTAAATTTCATTAACAGTATTAGAAATGGACTAATGAAGAGTGGTGCTGGTCTGTGGGCAAAGGTTAAAAGATATGCTGTTATCGATTCAAACAATAATATAGGTTGGAGAGAAAAAGAATTTCCATCTTTTCCAGGAAAATATTTATTTCCTCCTTATATTGGATTTCTCGCGTTTTTTGTATTAGCTGGAGGAAAAGAGGGTGATTATTCCCAGCTTGTCTATTATAAACGTCTATGGGACTTGTTGGGGATAGAGAATAGATCTGATAATTATCCAAGTTTTGAAAGAATGGATGATTTATGGCGGGACTTAGAAAATTGGTGCAATATAGATGAGGAAGAAGAGCTAGGTAGATTCATCCTTAGAGAACCCTATATAGCCCATTGGATACATGTAGGATTACCTTTGACCCAATTAATTATTTCTGAGGACGAACGGAAGAAACTTCAGATTGTATTTTTCAGAGGAAGACTCGATCCTCTTGATCCCCCTCCAGTAGAAGTAATTCATGACATCTTCATTAGATATGGATCAATCTATCTTACAGCAAGAACTCAATCTATCTTGAACTCAAATAAAGCAGAAATCTTACCTTTTCAGGATTTATTGCTCGATTTGATATTAACCGAGCTTAGTGATTGGGATGGAAGCCTTCCAGATATTAGTGATCAAAGATTGAAAAGTAAATCCAGGAAGAAAAGATACTTACCTGAATCTCTTCGAATCTGTTTAAATTTTGGACACCCTAAAAAATCCTATTTAAGATTAAAAACGAAAAAGGAATTCCCAGATGATGGGTTTGAATTCAAGTATTTGGGGCCTGATCAGGGTCTCTTAGATAAAAATTTTATTTGTAATGAAACCTCTGGATCAATTGGTCGCGAAGAGGGAGTAACATGGTCAAAACCTTTGATTTTAAGTGGCTCTAAGCAATCAGATTATTTTGAAGCGCATAGATTAGACTGGACGAGAAATCAGAAGTTAAAAGATGAGAATTACAGATTAGCTATTAGGTTACAAAAAAAAGAAGTTCGTTTATTTAAAAGGGGACAAACTGAAAGTCTTGATGGATGGATTGAAACCAACAAATTAGTGAGAAACCGTGATCTCTTAATTGCTTGCAAGAGAGAATTAAAGGACGAAATTGAAAAATGGGGAAGGAATGCCTGTGAATCATTTCAAGAAAGAGATTTTTCGGGGTTGCCAAAAGACTGGTGTTTATTTAAGTTATTTAATGCTTTTGAATCATATTCAGATAATTATTTATTGACATTATCTAAAAAATTGCGATTAAATATTATCGGGGGTATACGAGTAAGGAAAGGAAATTCATTTCTCAGCTTTGCTCCACCTAGTTTTCAAGTTGATGCAATGACTGATAATGAAGGGGTAATTTGCTTTGTTGATGGCAGTTTAACGCCTATCATACTTGATTATAGTACAGATGAATCAGTATTGAGTTTTCCAAAAGAATTAGAAAGGGAATGCAAATTAAAGATCGAACTCTGGGATAGAAACAAGAAAGTTCTCTTAGGGAAGAGAAATATCACTTTAATTGAGCCAGATTTCGATCCGGACTACTCTTTTGAACATGACGCCAGGTTCGATTGCCATGGGAAATTAATTCCAAATTCTCAAAAATCAGATCATTCCTTTATTCAAGGGAATATCGTTCATGGCAAAATTCATGAAAAATATGAATTACCAAAACTCCCTGTAAACGCGCTTTCAAGGCGTTTTATCTTAATCGGA
Source organism: Candidatus Hodarchaeota archaeon (assembly GCA_016839955.1). Next base: position 4,673 of record JAEOTI010000213.1, read on the forward strand.
TCAAATATAGGAGAAGTTTTCTTTTCAAAAGGATCGCTAACCACCGATCTTATCATTCCCTGGAATGTAGTTTGGATAATTTCTAAGATAGCCAGAGATAAATGGAAAGTACACTCTACAGGCTTAAGGTTGAAACCCAACGATGTATATCAACGCGAAATCCCAAGTCAATTTTCTCCTCAAATGAGGAAAAAATGGATGAACGCAATATTACACACGTCTGGGCTTGTGCTTCCTCAATTACATGAATTAAGGCTCCTATGGAAGGATTATGTATTCACAGCAAACTCTATACGATCAAGATCATGGAGGGATTAAATGGCTGAAAAATTATTGTACAGCATTTCAAGCAAAGGAAGTCTCACTTTTAATAGTTTCAATCGCATAATTAATAACCTCTATAATCCAAATAGAATAAAAAAAGTCGTTGATGAACCCCTAGGTTTCATTCGATTCAGAACTTTACGAGCATTGTCTGCACTCGGACACATTGAAGTTAATTATGAAAAGAGGAAAATTTATACCTGTCAACCTACTTTGTCATTAATTCCATCATTCGGAACACTAAGAGCTGTACTTACTGGTGCAAGGGTTCCTGTATTACTAGACAAATTGAGGAAATATGTACGGGATAATCGAAAAAAGATAGTATATGAGCGTATAAGCCAGAGATCAAAATATGGGCTCTTACCATCTGTTGTTATTTTAGAAGTATTAGAACAAAATATACTTCAAGAAGTAGCTGAATATTCTGGAATTAAGTATGATTTTGATCAACCTATTACAGGAACAATCTTATCATTTTCATGTGATTTACAAACATACGAAAACCAAATCGAAGTTTTTTATGAATCCAACCGTGAAGAACCGATGAAGTGGGTCAAACATTATTTTTCACCTTCACTTCTAAGATTTAGCAGGATAGATTACGACGAGAACTATCATAAACTGATTTCATACACAAATCCTGATATTCCAAGTCAAAAAATGCATTTATTTTGGAATAATGAAAAAAGCATTGAAGTAAATAGAGATTGGGGAAGATACCTACTCTTATCTAAGGAAAAGAAAAACATCCTTTTCTATAATAGTCAGAGTTTAGAGCTACTTGTACCAATTACAGTTAGATTACCAACAATCTTAGAACGAGCTGCTGTTATGAATAGTGGGTTTGCAGCGGATGAAATTTGGATTGAACCAAGTTCTAATAGGGAAAATTTACCATACCTAAGATATAAGTGTATATTACCAGAATTTGCTGAAATTTTAGCAACAAAAATTAACCAAGAACTATCAATTTTACCAAAATAAAACGAAAAAAGTGAAGAAAATGATTGATCCTATAGGAGCTTTTTATACTGTTCGGGAAAACTTTGTTAGATACATAAAAACAGCTTTTGCAACTCGATCAGAAACTTTGGAAAGAAATAGAGAGACTTTGCTATTGGAAAAGGAAGTTCTAACCACGGATCCATGGGTAGAGCCATTACCAATTTATAAAAGCTCAAAGAAATCAATATCCGAGCTTAATGGACAGGATTTACCGAATCTTACAGAAGTTGAGAAAAATTGGTTCAAAGATTTTGTACAATGTGGTTTAGTAGGGAATTTCGAGCTGTACCATCATCAAGTCGAAATGCTAAAGAAAACACTTGAAGGAAAGAATTGTGTCATAACTGCGGGAACAGGATCAGGGAAAACAGAGGCCTTTCTATTACCATTATTTGCGTACTTAATAAAAGAGTCAGCGAATTGGACTGAACCTAACCAATTACCTCCACATCATGATGATTGGTGGAAAAATGAAGCATGGAAGGTTAACCAAGAAAGAGTCAAAGCTTCATTTCGAGTTCCACAAAGAAACCATGAGACGAGGGAGCCAGGTGTAAAAGCATTAATAGTATACCCCATGAATGCCTTGGTTGAAGATCAACTTACAAGATTAAGAAAGGCTTTAGATTCTCCTCAAGCTGCAGAATGGCTTCTATCAAATCGAAACGGAAATAGGATCTTTTTTGGGAGATACAACGGCAGTACACCAATTCCTGGTAACGAGTTTGGAAGACCACTGCAAAGAGGCCCTCGTAGAGGTATTCAACCTCCTGACTATAACAGATTGAAAAGACTGGCAAAGATATTAAGTGAAGCCGAATTAATAACAACAGCAGCTCAAAATTATGCTAGAGAACAAAACGATCCCAATTTAGTCTATTACTTTCCTAATCTTCATGGAGCAGAAATGCGTTGCAGGTGGGATATGCAGGATTCACCTCCTGATGTGCTTATAACAAACTTCTCAATGTTAGCAATAATGCTTATGAGAGAGGAAGAAGAAGATATCTTTGAAAAAACAAAAATTTGGTTAGAGAATGATCCTTGGAGAATAAATCTGGAGGAGAAATCTGAACCTTGCAGGATATTCCATCTAATTATTGATGAATTACATCTATATCGTGGGACATCTGGAGCAGAGGTAGCATATCTCATTAGATTACTCCTTCTTCGGTTAGGACTAAATCCAAACCATCCACAATTGAAAATATTAGCTTCAAGTGCTTCTCTCTATGGAAAAGATTCTGAAAGTAGTCTAGATTTTCTCACTGATTTTTTTGGTGCTAAAAGAGATAATTTCGAAATCATTATTGGTGAACAGGAAAAAATTCCCGAAATACGTTCTCAACACGTTTTAGATAAAAAAATCTTTTTAGACATATTATCAAGATATTTAGAAGAAACTACAAAAGATAGCCTCTTAAATGAGGTACCTGATACAGTTTTTGATATCACCAGTTTAAGATCACTAATTGAATCTTCTGATTTAGAGCTTAGGGCAAGAATTTTCCAAGCATGTTCACATAATGGTGCTACTAAAGCAATATCAATTAAAACACTTGCAAAAAACCTTTTTGGGGCTGATACTCAAGAAGAGTTAGAAGCAATCCGAGGGCTTTTTATTGCACGGGGATTAATGGCTTCTGAGTCAATTTTACCTTCATTTCGCTTTCACTGGTTTTTTAGAAATATAAAAGGACTATGGGCAGAAACTAAACGGAATTCAGCTGAACCAAATGACATTCCATGTGGAGAGATATATCCAGAACCAAAAATAATAGGAAACAATAGAAGCCGTATATTGGAATTGTTGTATTGTGAGCAATGCGGAGCTCTCTACTTTGGTGGTATAAAATTCCACCATCCCGAAGGATACTTAGAGTTTCTCGTCTCAGAACCTGATATAGAAGGAATACCTGATAAGAAAGTAAGTCGCTTAGTATGGAATCTTTCTTATGCCGAATATGGAGTATTTTGGCCTTTAGTTGAAGGAATAGACCTGAATATAGAAAGTTCGCAAGAATGGGTGGTTCCAAACCAGACTGGAGGATCTCATTGTTATGGGCGCTGGACACGAGCAAGTTTAGATACTAGGTCTGGGACAATTACATATGAGCACATAAGAGCGGAAGAAGAACCTGAATTTATTATCAAAGGGTACTTATTTGTTTTGATTATAGATACTGATGAACCAAATGTACTTGAATCATATAAAGGGTTACCTGGAGTATGTGCTGCGTGTGGTGTGAGTTATGCTCCAGATAGTTCGAGATTTAGGCGTACTAGAAGAATACAATCGCCCGTTCGTGCTTTTAGGACTGGTTTTAGTAAAGTAAGTCAAATTTTTTCTAAGGAGCTTTTTCACCATCTTTCAAGTATGAGTAAAAAGCTAGTAGTTTTTTCTGATAGTCGTGAAGACGCTGCACAAATTTCTAATGGTATAGAGCGGAATCATTATAGAGATATTTTGAGAGAAATAGTAATAGATGAAATTAAGCTGGCTATTGATGGTGAAGGGATGCTTATTAAAATCCTTGAAGAAAATCCTTCCATCTTACAAGGAATAATTAGTAATCTAGCTGTAAGAATCGATCCAGAGTCGTTATTGGGGTATTTTGCTGAATCATTGCCCTCTGAAGAGGAATATGTGCAATATTATGTTAACAATTTCCCATCTAAAGTCTTCAAGCTGATAACAGATCTTCTAAGAATACAAAATGAACCTCAAATTGGATATGAAGATATCTATCAAAGAGCTTCAGCAAATATACAAGCAATACGAGAGAGAATAATCGATAGAACCATTCCTGTTAAAGAATTGCTCCATTCCTCATCTGGAGCTTTAACTGATTGCGGACGAATAATCAGTAGATTTATTAGGATTGGTATGAATCCTGCAGGACTAGATAGACGCTACCAAGAATTTAGGGGGATCAACATAAAATATAGCTGGAAAATGTTATATAATTTTGAGGAATGCTCATGGAGCGCTGACCACCCATCAAGTAGCGATTTAAGGAATGATGTACACTCTGATATTCGAGAGGGGTTAAGTGAAAGTTTGTACGATTTGTTCTTCAATCGGCTTTACTTTAGTTTTGAATCTTCGGGTCTTGGATATCTCATGTTCAATAATAAAAACATGAATTTGGAACCCATTCTGGATAGGATTGGCCTTCAAGTTACAATTGAAAACCAAACTCGATATATCAATATCTGTAACTCTTCCTTAAGAATTTTAGGAGATTTTTATAGAGGAAGATATGGAAGTTCTTATCCTTGGCCAAATTATCGTGCTATTACTGGCCGTGGAAGACGAAAATTTACAAATTATATCCAAAATGTAGCCGACTCTCTCAGGGTTAATGATGAAGTATTAGGTGATTCAATCCTTCACACATTAAGAGTAGGAGGACACCAAAATGCACTTATCAATATTTCTGAACTTTTAATTTGGTGTGCAAATCACGATTCGCCTGTGTGGATCTGTAACAATTGTAGAAGACCTCATTTACACCCATCTGGGGGGATTTGTACAAATTGTTTTGCAAGTCTTCCAACAACGCACAATTTCATTTGTGAAGATCTTTGGGAGAAGGACTATCAAGCATTTACTGCAATCCTAAGGAAAAGACTCCCTATCCGTCTACATTCAGAGGAAATGACTGGACAGACTGATGATCAAGCAGAAAGACAGAGATTATTTAGGGGAGTGACATTTGAAATTCCAGGTATTTCAGAAAATGTTGAACAGAGAGCGGATGAAATTGATATAGTAAGTGTTACAACAACGTTGGAAGTAGGAGTAGATATTGGATCCCTTGAGGCTGTTGTACTGGCAAATATGCCTCCTGAAAGGTTTAACTATCAACAACGTGTCGGACGTGCCGGAAGGAGAGGACAACCTTTTTCTATTGCATTAACCCTTTGTAGAGAACGTCCTCATGACGATTTCTTCTTTACTGATCCAAATAGGGTAATCAATGATCCTCCCCCAATACCTTTTCTTACAATGGATTTGGATAGGATTAAGGAGCGTCTCGTCACAAAAGAATCATTGCGAAAAGCGTTCAAAGATGCTGGAGTACGATGGTGGGATGGACCTCAAAGTCCTCCTGACACTCATGGACAGTTCGGATTTTCTACAGACTGGAATGAAAAACGTGATGATATTATCGCATGGCTTTCTACAGATAGTTATAGGGAAGAAGTAATTAGAGGAATAATAGGAAATGAAATAAATCAAGACGAATTAGATAAATGGTTGGAATTCTTGAGTGAGAGATTACCACCCAAAATTGATGAAATCGTTGAAGATAATGCTTTAACGGGGATAGGGCTTGCTGAGAAATTATCTGAGGGTGCTTTACTTCCCATGTTTGGGATGCCATCTCGAACAAGATATTTATACCACGGATTCAGAAAAGGAACCGAATTGAGTATAGATAGAGATATAGAGTTAGCAATAACTGAATTTTCACCTGGAGCTCAAAAAACAAAAGACAAATCTCTACTTACTTCTATAGGTTTTACTCCTCCTATCATAAAAAACCCTTATCGCGGGGGATATAGATTAGCAAATACAGATGACCCCATTGCAAACAGATTGTGGATATCTACTTGCTCTGGTTGTGGTTATTTTGAAAAAAATGAAAATTTGGTGGAATTTGAAGAATGTCCGAGATGTAGTCTTACTAGAGAATCTAATGAGTTCAAAGTTATTCCTTTCGGTACTCCACAAGCGTACCGTACTGATTTCAAACGTGGAGATGATGCAAGCGCTGAAGAAAGTCCTATCCGTTTTGGCTCAAAACCATCACTTACAGGAGACACAGATGAAGAATTAAGACACATTGATGGAACTAATTCAATGACTGGATTTTATCGTGGGTTGATTTGGAAAATAAATGATAATAATGGACGTTTATTCAGCGGAAGAATTGTTACTTTGACATCATTTAGAAATTTGACATTTGGATCCCAATGGATTTCAAGCGAGTTTCTAGAAGGGAGGAATGTTGTACCACGTGACGGTGTGCTTGAAGAAATTGCGATTGGTACTAATAAAACCACTGATCTTTTTCGAATTCGTCCCGCAGTAGTTCCTCCAGAATTGGACTTAAATTTAATTCATTCTTTGAATGAAACCAGGTATGAAAAAGTTGGGATTAAAGCTGCGCTTTATTCTGCCGCTTTTTTAATTAGAAAAGCTATAGCAGAGGATTTGGTAGTTGATGTAGAAGAAATTGAGATCTCGCGTCATAGATTAATGATAATGGAAAATGGAACCTGTATTCCAGAACTCACTATCAGTGATCGTTTACCTAATGGTTCTGGTTTTACTGAATGGATCTCGGAGAATTGGCGAGAAATTCTATCCAAATTTATTTCTAGCGAGAACTCTTTTTCAAAAAAGATCTTATCAAAAGGTCATATTTCTTGTGATTCTTCATGCTACACTTGTCTACGTTCCTATGGTAATATGAATTATCATGGACTTCTTGACTGGAGACTTGGCCTAGCATATCTAAATGTGCTCTACGACCCGAATTACTGTGCTGGTGCTTATGGTGACTTTTCTAATATCGAACTTCAAAATTGGGGAGATTTCACAACTACTTTGGTAAAAAATTTTGCAGGTTCCTTTAGTTATGAGACAATATCGAATCTTCCATTACCTGTAATCAAAGTGGATGATTCTAAGGTCGCAATAGTTGTCCATCCGTTATGGAATACGGAAAATCCAATGGGAATTTTAGCAGACACTGTTTCAGATTTGGGTGGATTTGAAATCATATATTTGGATACATTCAACCTTTCTAGAAGGTTGAGTTGGTGCAGACAAAGAATCGAATCTTCGTAACTTTTTCATAAAAACGAAAGTGAAGAATTGTCAATATTTTCATAAAAAAATCCCAAATTTGCGTTTGGTTCAACAGTGAAGTTAAGCTTCCTCCCAAATTTAATATCTAGCATGGATTTGACAATAAAAAAGTCTCTCAAAGGACTTTAGATAGAGACCCATAAGCATTAAAGGGTAGGGATTTGACAGAAATTCGAACTAAAATGACCGTCAAATACTTACCCGTTAGAAAC
>JAEOTI010000214.1 GCA_016839955.1 Candidatus Hodarchaeota archaeon
ATTATTCCGTCGCTGGTAGTTTGTCAGAGACATTAAACGCCTGTGGAGAGGTGATAAGACCTGACGGCTTCAGGCACACCTCTACGAAGCAGGAAATTAGCCACAACAATGATGAGCGTGCTATAGATGTCTATGGATGCTAAGAGTTGTATAAGTCTTTTAGAACGGTTGTTAGTAGTTCAGAAATATATTTTTAATCTTAATTCATTTTGATTTAGAATGCCATTGTGTAATCTTTCTTATTCATTTAACTGAAAAGTAATGAAGAGGGATTAATAATGCTTCAAAATCAATCTACTATCTGGCGAGTTCTCTCGATTCTGGGCCTGATTTTTTCTTTTCCTGTTCTAATTTCTTTGCCAAATATTTTGGACGGTTTTGGATTAAATTATGAACTCATGTTAGTTATATTGATGATGATTGTTACGATGTTTTTTGGCTATTTACTCGTTTGGATTGTTCTACTAGGAAAAATATTCTATCGAAGCATATCTGAAGAAAGCTCGAGACAAATTGAAGAAACACAGGCTCAACTACTGGAATATTCTGATTCAGCTTTAATGTCACAATCATCTGAGAATCTCGAAGATTTTCAGATCCAGCAAATTGTTAACAATGGTCAGTGATCTAAAAAACTCCTGAGGATAATTTTCAAGATATTGGAATTAAGATAATCGTTTAATTGTTTTAACAACAGATTCTATACTTCTGCGACCATATTCTTCAATTCTTTGTTTAGCTTGCGCATGTGTGGCTCCTGGACCAATTATTCCTAAACTAACTGGTTTTTTAAATTTTAAAGAAAGATCTGCAAGTAGTTTAGATGAATGAGAAGCCACAATTTCATCGTGCTTCGTAGCTCCTTGAATCACTGCACCTAAGGTTGCTACACCTTGAATTTCATCTTTTTCAAGCAGTTTGGTTACAGCTAAAGGCATATCAAAAACCCCTGGGACTTTGAGTACATCTACTATATCTGCTCCGAGAAATTCAGCATGGCTTTGAGCTACTTGAAGCATTAAATAGGTAATATCTGCGTTGAATTCTGAAATAACTACTCCGATTTTGATATTTTCACTCATTTTCTGTTCCTCTTGATTTTTCTAATGTTATTCTATCGGACCTACATCTTGATGGCCTTGACGTAATCCCTGGCCAGCATGTTTAATGAACCACTGAGGGTCTTTTAATAAACGAGCAAGATTACGAGCATGTTTACCTGCACGGTCATTACACATTTCCAACAGCTTACGAGGTGAATCTACTTCGTCTTCGTGAACAAATACCTCAAGAACATGTTTATTTGACATAAGCTGTACGTTAATTATTCCTGTTGAAGCCTCATGAGCGCAAGTTTTATCAATCTCTTCTGGTCCTGGCATTCCAAGAGCAAGGACTCCTTCACAACCAAATCGTTCTAATAAAATCTTGCACGCAACTGGTAAATCTTTGACACCAGGTACAGTATATCTTACGATCTCTGCTTCTGGAATAAAGTCCTCAAATTCTCGTATAGCTGCTTCAGCCATATTCACTCGTGCAAAGGTTGTATCTGCAATTCCAATTTTCACGTGTGTCACCGAAAGTAAGACCTGAGAAAACTATACAATTTCTTCTTAGGTACTCTTCAGTTGAAATTGCTTTAATAAATCGCTGTAATGGAATTATCGAATTAAATCATTCTTTCTGACATTTTATATTTTTCAATGATATTGATTTTCAAACCGACAAAACGTGATTGAAATGAAAATAATGGATGAAGATCGTCGTGCTGTTGAATTTAATCCGGAAACGAATGAGTTGTTGTTAATTAACCAGTTACTTCTGCCTCACAAAGTAGAATTCATCCAAATTCATAATTATAAAGAGGCTTCAAATGCTATCTCGAAGATGATAGTGCGAGGTGCCCCTGCAATTGGTGCCACGGGAGCTTATGCACTTGCTTTAACTGGAAATACTGTTTCTACCACTTCAAAAGAAGCTTATTTAGAAGAATTATATAACGCAAAAAGTGTTTTAATTTCAGCTCGTCCTACAGCTAAGGATTTACAATCAATGGTGGAGAGAGTATATCGAGCCGCTTTCTCTTATGACACTATTAATGAAATACGAGAAGCTCTTACCTTAGAAGCAATTAAAGTGGCTGAAGAAAACGCAGAAGAATGTTGGTTAATGGGGGAAAAGGCATATCATCTAATAGACGATGGTTCTGGCGTGCTGACTCATTGTAATGCTGGTGCACTGGCTACTGTAGACCATGGAACAGCCCTTTCACCAATTCGTCGAGCCGCACATGAAAAATCTTTTACTGTTTTTATAGGACGAACAAGCCCGTATTTTCAAGGTGCCCGTCTTACAACATGGGAATTAGCGCAAGAAAAGATTCCTCATGTTTTGATAGATGATAATGCGGTTTTTCATCACATGTTTATAGGAGACATCGATTTAATCATTGTAGGTTGTGATCGTGTTGCTATCAATGGTGATTTTGCAAATAAAATTGGGACTTTGGGGCGTGCAATAGCTGCAAAATATTATGATATTCCTTTTTATGTAGCTTTACCAAAAACTACCTTTGACGAATGTTGTTTAAATGGAAATGAGATTCCCTTAGAAGAACGAAGACCAGAAGAGATCCTATATGTCTGGGATGGTCCATTAATTGCTCCAAAAAATACAGTAGTAAAGAATTATTCCTTTGATATTACTCCTAACCATCTCGTCACTGGATATATTACGAAAAATGGCATTTTCTCTGCTAAAGAGTTAAAAAAGGTCTTGTCTTGATGTACTAGGATTTTAACACTTTTAGATAAAAAACGAAATTGTCTTTTCTCAATAGTAAATGTTTTTTTTAGCAACTGGAAGAAACTACTATGAACAACTCCTCAGAATCTAACCTAAAACGGTTATATGAGGAACAAAATCTATTGATTGAAGAAATAAAAGACATTCGTAATCAAGATCCTATTCTTTCAAAAGAAACCACTCGTTTAAGAACAAAACGAGATGAAATAAAACACCAACGACAAGCATTGTTAGAAAAAGCAAGAAAAGCTAAAGAGCTCAGAGACGAGTTAAATCGTCAAGTCTCGGAGTTTAAAGGGAAGCGTAATGAAGTTATCGATGAGAGTCAGCATTTAAGACAGAAAATTACTCTTACTCGCTCAGGCATATCAAAAAACCAGGAATATGATGAGTTATCGGTTGCTGAGTTGAAATATAAAGCGTATGAATTGGAATATGCATTACAAACAGCAAGGCATTCCCCAAAAGAAGAGAATGAAATTGTAAACCAAATAGCTACTTTAGAGGACTTAATAGAAAAAAGAATTGCTGATGGAAAACTTGAAGGAAAAAACATTCCAAAATCCTCTGATATTTCACAAACAATAGACGAACTTAAAGAGAAAGCACAGAGCTCACATGAAAAAATGATAATTTTAGTCGAAAGAGCAGAAAAGGAACATGTAATCGTTTCAAAGCTTTTCGATGAGGTGTCAAAACTACAGGAAGAGGAAAATAATCTTCATCAAGCGTTTGTTGATTCCTTAAATTCCTTAGAAGGGAATCGAACAAAAATTGAAGAGCATCAAAAAAGATTGGATCAAATTAAAGATCAAATTAAAGATTTAAGATTTGCAAAAATAGAGCAAGAACGAAAAGATCGTCAAGACACTGGTCAAAAACAAGTCGAGAATCTTCTTGAGAAGAAGCGGAAAGGAGAAGAATTAACACCTGAAGAAATGGAATTTCTTATGGCACATGGGGAGAGCCCATTCTAAGTCATTCTGAATTTCCTTGAAGTTTTTCTTTACCATAATCGCAATTATTCGCAATTGGACATTCTGAACAAAGGGGTTCTTCTTTACAAATATTCTTTGTAAAAGCCACAGAAGGTATATCATAGTTCTCTCTGAATAAAGACCAAATAATTTTACTTACCCTAATCATTCTTGGGACCGGTCGTCTCTCAAGAGGGACATCAAAACCAATTCGTTCAAGTAAACGTTTCAAAGCAACGTTTTCAGAAGCACAACAATATTCGCCAGCGATTTGCCAAACATTAGCCATTTTCATTTCACGAGCAAACCACAGCGATTTATCACCTAGACCAAAAGATCCTCCTCGAGCTTCTGTTTCAGCCAATAGATTAATGATACGGTCTGCATTTTGCTGATAGACATTCCAGAGTTCACTTAGTTGTCCATCTAGATCTCTAGAGATTTTTAGTGCGGAAATAACAATTCTTTTGGCAAAACTTTCTGCTTGCCCTTCCGGTAAATGGTTAAGGCTTTCTGTGATTTTTTCTGTCAAGTCTTGATGGTCTTCACTCTTTGAAATTCTATTAAAATCAATAATACCCCTTGCTCGAAGTTTTTTAAACGCAATATCTGTAGATTTTCGTTCTCTCTCCGCAGAAAGAAGGAGCGCAAGGCAAAAGAGCTCGAATTGACCTTGTTGAGTATTTAAATTGATTGAATATTGATCAGCCTCCCCAGTAATCGCTGGTCGTATTACTTTTCGATACCAGCGTGTAATATTCAGAATGGTTTTTTGTTGGTTCGGTGGTAAATGAGACAGATCGACATCTGGAGAATCAGCTATTATGTCATCAGCAAGATCAGAAACTTTCGAGGCGCAGTGAGGGCACCGATTTGAAACTAATACACTCCCACAATCATTGCAAAATAAGAAAGAGTCTTTGGACATAATTTTACACCGCTATAAATCTATAAGCTCAATTTGTTTCAATTTAAATTAATTTAAAAAGGAGGAATGATTGGGGGAGGAAAATTATTTCCTAAACGCTTAATCACGCAATTTTAATGACGAATTTTCTTGCTAATAAGAATTACTCCACTACAATATTATAATTACTCCGATTTTTCGTTCACTAAGAATTCATAGTAAAAAAGTTAATCACTATATATCTGAAATAATTTAACACGTCAGTCTTCTAAAGTAAAGGATGATAATATAATGGATCCAGTAATTCTTTCTCGACTTCAATTCGCATTAACTATCGGATTTCATTATATCTTTCCGCCTGTAACAATTGGACTCGCCTGGTTGATAGTTTGGTTTATGACTAAATATGCAAGAACTGGAGAAAAGAATTTAGAAGACGAAATATATTATAGAGCGACTACTCGGTTTTGGTTGAAGCTATTCACTTTAACATTCGCGGTTGGAGTCGCCACTGGATTGACAATGGCGTTTCAATTTGGAACCAATTGGTCTGGCTACTCACGATTTGTTGGTGATGTTTTTGGTCCACCATTGGCTTTAGAAGCGATTTCTGCCTTTTTCTTGGAATCAACCTTTTTAGCAATTCTTATTGCAGGTTGGGATCGAGTTTCTAAAAGGACTCTTTGGTTTTCTTCATTAATGGTGGCCATTGGTTCAACACTCTCAGGTTTATGGATATTAATTGCTAATTCTTGGATGCATACACCCAAGGGATACAAACCAGTATATGAGAATGATGAACTTGTGAAAGTAGAGCTAACGAGCTTTTGGAAAGCTGCATTGAATCCCTCATCTGTCCCTCGATTTCTTCATACCATAGATGGAGCTCTTATTACGGGAGCGTTCTTTATGGTCGGAGTGAGTGCTTTTTATATTTTAAAGGGAGAAAACAAACGATTTGCTAAAGAATGCATGAAAGTAGCGTTAATTGTAGCATTTCTTACGTCCTTAGCCCAACCTATGATTGGGCATTACCATGCTGTTCAAGTAGCTGAAACACAACCAGAAAAATTTGCTACATATGAATTAATTGAGGGAGATGGAACTGGAGCACCAATGCCGTTATTTGCAATCTTGGATCCCTCTTCAGAAGAACCAATATTCCGAATTGATGTACCGTTCCCTGATGCATTAGGAATTGTTTTCTTTTTTGATCCCAATCATGATTTTCAAAGCTTAGATGAATTAGAAGATGAAGGATGGCCCCTCCCACCACAATCCTTAACGTTTTATCCTTTTCATCTTATGATCGCTTTAGGATTCTTATTTATCTTAATGTCTGGACTTGGTTTATTCTTATTAAAGAATGATAGGTTGTATAACGAGAGTAAAGTATCAAAATTATATTTATTTGCTTCAATTCTTTGTATCCCATTACCTTTTATTGCCAATGAACTAGGATGGATAGCAACAGAGGTAGGTCGCCAACCCTGGATTGTATATCGGTTATTACGAACAGAAGATGCTATTTCTCCCAATGTTGCTGCAGGAGAAATTCTTTTTTCAATTATCCTCTTCACATCCATTTACATTTTATTATTCTTCCTCTGGATGTTTCTTTTAATTCGTGAGATTCACCGAGGGCCAGAAATGCCCACACAAATCAAAAATGAGGGAATTTAATGCCTACAAATCTTGAAATTGCTTGGTTTCTTATTATTGGCTTCATTTTTGTTGTTTTTGCCATTCTTGATGGGTTTGATCTTGGGATTGGATTTTGGCATTTATTCACGAAAGGAGAAGAAGAAAGAAATTTAATGTTTAAAGCAATAGGACCTCTTTGGGATGGAAATGAGGTTTGGTTAATTGCCGGGGGAGCTGGATTATTCGCAGCTTTTCCTTTAGTTTATGCAACTTTCTTCAGTGGACTATACCTTGCAGTGATGGTTTTAATTTGGGCTTTGATATTCCGTGCAATCTCATTTGAATTTAGAAATGAGCTTACATCGCATAAGTGGCGACGATTCTGGGATTTTGCTTTTGCCTTTGGAAGTGTTCTTACAGCTTTTCTCCTCAGTGTAGCTCTAGGGAATGTTTTACATGGATTTCCCATGGATGAAGAACAAAATTTTAATGGCGCGTTTCTAGATCTCTTAAATCCGTATGCACTTATTATTGGGGTTCTAGGTGTTGCTATGTTCTGTACACATGGTGCTGCATACCTTTCTCTTCGAACGGAAAAAGAAATTCAAATAAGAACAAAGAATTGGCTTTTTTATGGATGGATTGTTTACATTATACTCTTTATTATTGTCAGCGGTTACACTATAGTCGGACAGGAGCATTTAATGGATAATTATGAAGATAAGCCGTACCTTTGGGTAGTACCAATCCTTACATTAACTTCAATCTTCTTAATACGAGAATTCAGCAGTCGAGATCTAAATCTATTAGCTTTCATTGCTTCTGCATTATCGATAACAATGATTATGGTACTCGTTGGTATAGCGCTTTATCCAAATATGATTCCTGCAACGGATCCTAATCTCACAATTTCAATCGCAGACGCAGCAGCGTCATCAAAGACTCTTGAAATTATGCTTATCATTGGATTAGTAGGTTTTCCAATTATTATTTTATATACTGCATGGGTTTACAAAACTTTAGTCTTTGAAAAAGTACAAGCTAATTCTACGAGTTATTGAATGGATATATTTCACATTTACTAATGAAAAGACTAATGGTGAGTGACAAACTATCACAAAAAGCTCTTCTGAGATTTGTTTAGAATGTGGTCGGTGTTGTACAAACGGTAATTTATGCTTGGTTTTATTTCCTCAGGATGCCCTAAGCATCATTGCTAGAGGATGGGGCGACATTATCTGCGTTGAAAAGCTTAAAGATGGATCTTTTGAACTTCAAATGCATACTCGAGTCAATGGCGACTGTCTTTTCTTTGATCGTGAAACATATTATTGTGATATATACCTAAATCGACCCTGTACTTGCCAAATCTTCCCATATGGGGGAAGTGATGAACCTGAAGATGATTCTGAATCTCGTGATGAATGGATAATGAAAAATTGCCCCTTATATACTCACTATGGAAAAATGTCATCTTTGGGAATTAAAATTATGAAATTTAATGCTGAAACACAACGATTGGAGTCAGATCTGACAACTCGAGTTCCTGAACTTGTGAAGGGCTTAATTGAAGATCGAGAAGAAAGATTAGAAGAAGAATGGGACTTCATTCAAACTGAAAATTATTCTTTGACATATTGGGCAAGAAAGTTTGCTCCTGTTCAGAAAATTATCAAGTGGGTTGAGACAGAATTCATCAACAAAAATAAATCCACTGCAATCAGCCTTTACTTCTATAACTCAAGAAAAAACGCAATCTGTGCACTTCAAGGAATTTTTAAAAATAAATCTATTAATAATCCGAAAGCTCTCCCTCAGACTCATGAGGAACTCTTGGAACATCTGGACGATTATTATAACGATGAAGATAACTCTAATCATAACTTACTTGAAGGTTGGGAACCTTGGCCTCCAAAAAAGAAGAAATAAATAAAATATCATGAGGAATAAATTATGGGTCATCTGGTCATTCTATTGATTTCTGCACCTTATACGAGTGAATCGTCTCATTCTGCAGTACAAATCTGCTCTGCAGCTAGAAAAAAGGGACATGAGGTTCAATTACATCTTTTTATGGATGGTGCCATTAATGCTAATCGTCATATCAATACCATGGATGAAACAGTAAATTATGCAAAGGAAATCCAAAAATTATCTGAAAATGGGATTGAAGTAACAGTTTGTCCAATGTGTGCACAGTATAGAGGTGTAAGACAAGAGGATTTCATCCCTGGGGTTGAAAAGATGTCATTATTAGAGTTTACAGAGCGCGTACTATTTGCTGACGCGTTTATTACCTTAGGGTGAAGAAAATGGAAGAACCAGAGAAAGTTATTACGATAATTTTTAGTCAAGCACCTTACTCATCCGCTCATCTATTCGAATTAGCGCGATTAGGAACGGCGCTTTCATCCTTTGAAATTGAAGTTAATGCAATTTTTGACCATGAAGCCGTATTGGCATTAATACGCAAGTTGAAACCTTCAAAAATAGCTGCCTCAGGCGCAGATCGAATGTTATCGTCGCTCTTCAGCTTTGGGACTGAACTTTATGTTATAAAGGAAGCATTAGAAGAAAGAATGGTGGAAAAAGAACATCTGGAGCCAAAGTATAATAAGCTCGCTTCTTTTATAAATAGAATAGAAATGGCTGAAATAATCCAACGATCAGATTTTACCATAAAACTTTGAGGTATTTTAAATGGAAAACGAAACAGTTGTACTTCTAAGGCAACCAACGATTCAAAATCTTAATATTATTAAACATATTATTGCTTCGAATCAATTTACACAAAGAAAGGTAACAGTACTTTTAATTCAAGATGGAACTTATTTTATCAATAATCTACCTTTTATAAAGAAAGGGGATTCTCAAATAAACATTATAGCCTTGAAAGATGATTTTGTTGCACGAGGACTACAGTTACCAAATTCAGATAAGGTAAAACTGATAGATTATGGTGAACTTATTGATATCATGATGAAAGACAAGAAGAAATTAGTATCTTTAATTTAAGAAAAACTGAGAAAAATCTAAAGTGAACCTTAAAAAAGCTAATATATCTATTTTGGAACAATTAAAAACTTTTGAAGAATTTAATAACACAGGTGTGGACTACGTTTAAGGTATAGTTTTATTTTTCTTTTTTATAATAAAATTATATTTTATTAAATATATAACATTTATTTACCACTACAATAAGAAAAAGAAGATGATAATTCTATTCCTAAAAAAAGAACTCTAAGCTGCTTTAATGATTCAATTCGTGTAACTATGTCGCAAAATTGATCAGGATACTAAAAGCATTGATTTTTCTTTACTATAGATTTGAGCAAAATTCATCTTTAGAAATCCACAGGAGGAGAATTTTTACTAAGGAATATTTTCTAGTCAAAAATAAGTGGTAACAACATAAAAAATCAGTGGTTGCAACTAAATGGCAGCACAAGAGATCATGACGGCAGCTTTAGGTATTTTCATTGCAACTTATCTTCTTATTGCTTTTGAACGCCTTCACAGAGTGATTGCTGCACTTTTAGGTGCCATATTAATGAGTTTTTTACTAATTATGGCAGAAGTAGAAACCCATGATGAAAATAAAATCACTTTCACTCATTTAATCTCGAATTATATTCATTGGTCAACATTGATCTTTATTATCGGTATGATGATTATTGTATCAATAGCGGGTCGATCTGGTGTTTTTCAATATTTAGCTCTAAGATTAGTAAAAATAACAAATGGAGACCCTATTAAACTTTTTTTCATGTTTCTTGGATTGACCTTTACAATTAGCTTTGTCTTAGATACTATCACCACAATGCTTGTGGTTGCACCACTAACAATTGAGGTATATAAAGCGTTAGAGTACGATTATAAATCTATTTTAATCACTGAAGCTCTTGCAGCAGATTTCAGTTCAGTTGGTTCCCTTGTTGGTTCGATTGAAAATATAATAATTGGACAACAAACAAATCTGACTTTTCTAGATTTCTTTTTTTATCTACAACCCCTCGCGTTCTTATTCCTTTTATCAGTAATTCCGGTTTTTTATTTATTAAATCGAACTCAATTCCAACGAGACGATAGAATTGGTATTGAAGGAGTTTACCTTATCGAAGCTTCTACAGTAATTGAAGACAAAAAAATGTTCTGGGGATCAATTTTAACTATTCTTATTGTTCTTCTTGGTTTTATATTAAGTCAGATTACTGCTCTCGAACCTGCATTAGTAGCTCTCGCTGGTGCAACCTTTCTTTTAGCTTTTTCAGGTGAGCCAACAGAGAAAACGTTCAATGATATAGAATGGAATGTGATTTTCTTTCTTATCGGTCTTTTCACGCTTATAGGTGGTCTTGAAATTCTAGGAGTTATTGAAAGCTTAGCAGATAATACTAAACCTGTGTTAGAAGATGAACCACTTATTGGAATAATCGTAATACTTTGGTCTTCTGCTCTTTTATCTGGGGCTATTGATAATATACCCGTAAGTGCAACGCTTGTTATCATCTTAAAAGAGATGGGCATAGGGGGTTTATATGGAAAATTTTTGTATTTTAGCTTGATTTCAGGAGTAAATGTGGGTGGAAACATCTTACCAATTGCTAGTCCAGCCAACATTGTAGCATTAACTTTAGCAGAGAAAGATAAAAATCGGATAACTTTCTATCAATTTACTAAAATTGGTATCTTAATATCTTCTCTTCATTTAGTGATTGCCTCAATATATCTTTGTCTTTTATACCTTATATTGACGATATAAAACATTGGAATTTTAATGTTAGTCTATTTTGAGATAAGGATAACATTTTATTCGATAATATAATGCAAAAATTGTCTTATCTTATTTCTTCGTTTCTTTACTATTATGTACTGTTCTGTCCAAAAAAGCATATTGAAAGAATTGGACAATTAGAACATTTTGGATCCTTTTTAAAGCAAACGGACTGTCCATGGACAATCAATAAAGCATGAAACTTGCGAAGATCAGAAGAATTCTTTGGAAACTTCTTTTCAAGTTCAGA
>JAEOTI010000215.1 GCA_016839955.1 Candidatus Hodarchaeota archaeon
AAGAAAAATGATGTCCGGATGATTAAATTATTTCTTAATCACGAATTTCTAGCCACTAATCACTATATCTTCCCTTCGGATGAGAGATTCGCTCGTCAGTTAGGCCTGACTGATGCCACTGCCACGATGCGCCTACAACGATTAATTGATGTTAAAACTTTTAATTTACATTACTTTATTCATCCTTCCATTTTCAATTACTCCATTCATCTCATTGAACATGAATGGCCACTTGATGCTTCCTTAACGCCCTATCTCCTATACTCCTTCCAGGTTCTCCCCCACCGGGGACATTCAGCGGTGTTACTTCCTAAATCAGTGGATCTTTCTTCAAAAGTTATCACCCATTCACAACCAACTAAATTCTATATCCATTGGAATCTGGACCAACTCGATCAATGGAACATGGAAAGTTGGGCAGACTGCCCAGAATTTAATCCCTGGCAAAAAACTGAAGAGGAATTTCACACAACGATCCCCCTAACCCAATCTCATTCCCTTTCAGACGAAAATGTCGATATCCTGAAAGGAATCTTTCGCTCCCCTAAGAAGCTTAATTTACTGAACCAAGAATTAGTAGATTTTGTGGAAGAACAGGTTATCATTCCTATTCCTTTTGTTTTGCATGTCGGACTTGAAAATCGCATCTTCTTTTCTGCAACAGGAACAAATATTGAAGACATTGCTCAAGCCTTTCTTCCCTTTCCCCATACAGAACTCCTAAAGGCTGAAAATCATTTATTGGGCATAGTTGATCTCCCCAAGACCTGGGTGTACGATTTTCTCCAGACTCTTGAGAATCTTAAACTAGAAGGTTTCGATCTTTATTTCAAGACAGCTTCATTAGATAATATCTATGATCCTTGGAAACTGATTACTTTCATTAATTAGAAGCAAGGCATTTTTAGCTAGTATTAGATTAATAACAAAATGGGAAGAAGATGAGAAGGAAACAATTGTTCAGTTTTAGTTTTCTGATTTTTTTGACATTCGGTCTTTCCTTAATTTTACAATATGAATTTTCACTTCTCGATGTATTCCTCATTTGGCTTCTTTTTTGGGCAACTGTAATTGGTTTAGAACTGGATTCACGAATGATTAGTAAGAAAATGTCAATTTCTACCCCTACACCTGAAATTGAGCTTCCCAGTGGTCTTAAAGGTTTTTTAATAGAAATATTTGGATTTCTATTGATCTGTCTTCTTTTCATTTCAGGTTTTTTCTTTTGGTGGTTACTATGCATATTTTTTAAATCCGTTTCAAGAAGTTGGTGGATTGTTATTCTAATCGGGATTGATGCTAGTGCATTTGGAATGCAATATCTTATGACCCTTATATCCATTAGAATATTTGGAAAAAAAAGACAACAAACTACTACTAATTAAATGTAAAAGTTTACTTTTGTATTCTCAGCATTAATTCTTCTTCTACTTTTTCATTGTCCAGTGTCCAATCTTCTGAATAACACCACAACGGGATTTCTGTCTTTAATATCTTCCTTGAAAACTGGTCTCCACTAATTTTTTGAAATTGTAACCAACCTTCAATAGTTTGTATGCCTGACCACTTTAGATTAATTATTGGTAAAACTTCTCTTTGAATAAACGAATCTAACCACTCAGGTATTGCTTCTTGAGCTTGAACTTCAATTAAGAATACATCCCATAACTTTCTTGCTTTTCTAATCCGATCTAAATAAGCTTTTTGGCGAGTGGTTGCATCCGGATATATCCTTTTACGTCCTCGTGTCTCTTTTTTTCGACGTGGCATAATTAATGCTTAAAATCTACTTTATTTTTTAATCAACCTACAATATTATCACCTTTATAACAGCCATTTTAAGTCATCTTACATCATTGCTATCTCATTTTTTATCATTATCAAGATTTTTTATAGTACCTTCCTTATCACTTAATTAAACCTGTTTAAATCCCTTTCACCACTATTTTTTACTCTTTAGGAGTTTTTAAGACTCTATGACTATACTTTTATGATGATTTATGACTGATCCACGTTCTAATTTCCATTCCAAACATTCTCGAAAACCCACCGAACAAACCGAAAACATTCGTCCTTATTCTCACTCCTTCCTTGAGTTTCCTATTCGATTCTCTAGTGTTGCATCAAAGTTTCCCATGTCACAGACGAGGAAACTTGTGATGACAACCCTGCGAAAATCTCAAAACAAGAAATCTCTTGAGGAAAAGCCTGATAACTTCAGTAACGAAAGTTCTGAAGTTCTTCCTATCTCCCAGGAAGTATTATTTCAATATATTCAAGAGGAAATAGCCAAACAAGCTCTTTCTACTCCTTCAAGTATCATAGATTACAATGATTGTGACCAATGCTCTCTAACAACTTGTCAAACATGTCCTTGTTTCTTAGAATATGATACTCCAGAACATCTTGACATGAATATCGGCATTTTTATTACAACTTATTGGCGTGGAGGGATGCCCTAATGACTGAATACTATCTCAGCATTGAAAAAACAGGTCGTGATCCCACACGTCACAAAATCATTAATATTGTCTACCAAGAACTCGATCAATTTGGAAATCCTATTGGTCAACTCATACGCCTTAATGAATGGGAATCATCAGAAATTAAGATTATTCAGGAATTCCTTCAAACCCTGAAAGCTTGGAATTTTATCCCAGTAGGCTTTGATCTCAAGAGTGATTTCCTATTTCTCCAAGGTAGAACTAAGAAAATTGCCAATATGACTCTTCAAACTGAGACTTTCTACAAAATCCCCCAAATCGACTTACTTTCTATTGCTGTCCTGATGAATAAAGGACGCTTCAAAGGCACCTCGCTTTATTGGTTACTCAGTCAAACTTA
>JAEOTI010000216.1 GCA_016839955.1 Candidatus Hodarchaeota archaeon
AATAAACCTTTTCACATAAGTTAGAAATTGCACTCATATCATGACTCACAAAGAGAATTGTTCTTCCTGATTCAGTAACATCTTTCATCTTATTCAAACATTTCTTCCTAAATTGGGCGTCTCCAACGGCGAGAACCTCATCGACTAAAAGTATTTCTGGTTCTAGGTGTGCTGCGACAGAAAAAGCGAGTCTTACAAACATTCCACTTGAAAAGCGCTTGACTGGAGTGTTTAAGAAGTCCTCTACTCCTGAGAACTTAACTATTTCATCAAGCTTTCTATCAATTTCTTTTTTTTTCATGCCTAAGATCGAACCATTGAGGTAAATATTTTCATATCCCGTTAGTTCCTGATGAAAACCTGTACCCACTTCAAGTAAACTTGCAACTCTCCCCCTCATCCTTATTTCTCCGTTTGTAGGAGGTGTAATTCGAGATAATATCTTTAACAAAGTCGATTTTCCTGCTCCATTTGGGCCAATAAACCCTATAATTTCCCCTTTCATTACATCGAAAGAAATATCTTTTAAAGCCCATAAGAGTTCTGGCTTTTGTTTTTTCTTGAAAAAATTAGTTATAGAGTCTCTTAATGTATCGTCTCTTGGTGTAATCCAATACCTCTTGGAAATATTTTTTACTTCTATGATAGGTTTGATCATTACTCAACCACAGTCTCATCAAATGACATCTGCAAAATCTTTCTCGACTCCTCTGAAGAAAAAAAGCGCAATAAAAAAAATTAGAAAACTAATACATGTTGAAAAAACTAGGAGATTCCAATTTATAGAACCTGTTCCTAAAAGTCCAGCTCTTGCCGTGTTAATTACACTAGTCATCGGATTAAACCAAAGAAGATAAGACCAATCCTGAAATAGAGTAACTGGATAAACAACAGGAGTTATGAAGAAACCTAATTGGATCACAAAAGGTAAGACGTATTGAATATCTCTGTAACGTACATTAATTGCTGAGAATATTAATCCAAATCCCAACGCAGATAATATTGTAATGAATAGTAAAAAGGGGAGAAGCACAATGCCGATCAATGTAGGAGTAACTTGGTAGTACAACATTAATAAAATCAAAATTATAAAGCCTATTGAAAAATCTAATAATCCTGCAATTATTGAAGATAAAGGCAGAATTAAGCGGGGAAAGTAGATCTTCTGGATCATACCTTTATGCCCCACTAAGCTATTACTTGATCTATTTAATGCTGTGGAGAAGTAACTCCAAATTAGGGTTCCTGAATAAACAAAAATTGGATATGGTATTCCCTCTGAAGAAATCCCAGCAAAATTTCCGAATATTATTGAAAATACAATCATAGACATTATTGGGGGCAATATTGCCCATAATACGCCAAATATTGTTTGTTTATAGCGGACTTTAAGATCTCTCCATGTAAACGTTATAAAGAGCTCGCGGTATTGCCACATCTCTTTTACATTAATATTAACAAATCTCTTTATTGGTTTAATTACAATTTCTTCTTGAGAAGTGTTAGCTTTTAATAACTTCAATTTATTTCTCCTAATTTCATTTTATCCAAATTTATAAATAAGAAAGTCAGATCATGGCAAAATTTGAACTTAAATTAGTCTCAAACTTCAATAGAACTGGTTTAATATTTTTTTAAAATAAATTATCGAAACATCAAGTACGAAAAAAGTCTAAAGGGGAAGGAGGATTGAGGGTTCCTAATAGACTAGGACTTAATGCATTAGTATTTTTAAAGAACTTTTTTGAAAAATCCTAAAGCTTTAATTTATGTGTTTATCATTGATATATTCTCTATTTGGTTAGTTAAATCATATGAGCTGGTTAATTATGAAATTTCCATCTAAAAAACAATATTATTCAGTTTTGAATAGAATGATTTACATTGGTAGAGAAAATATTCCTTCTAGAGCTGCTAATGTTTTACAGACAATTAATATGGCTTCTTCTTTCTCGAAGTTTATCCCGAATTTTCAACTATTAACAAATGGAAGTTTATTTAACCTTTTTACTGAATTTTCTTTGAGAGATTACTTTAACATTAATGAATTAAAGGTATTAAAGTTACCTTGTTCAATTAGGAAAGAGATTTTTTTCCCGAGAAACTATAACAACAAAGGATATAGATTTTTAGCTCCCATATATGCTAAATTTCACAGACCAGAGGTGGTTTACACCAGAAGCTTAGAATTTGCAGAGAAATGTGTGAAATTGAGGATGAAAGTTGTTGTTGAGCTACATTCCTATTTTCCAAAGAATTACTTTTATTCAAGGGTATTTCAAACTAAGAATTTCTTAGGTTGTGTTACAATTTCTCCAAGACTGAAACGATCTTACATTAATAATGGACTTTCACCAAAGAAAATTATTGTAGAACAAGATGGGGTTTCTGTATCAGATTATGATCTCCTTGACTCAAAAAGAAATTTAAGGGAAAAACTAAAACTTCCTCAAAAAAAATGGATAAACACTTATTCAGGACATTTATATGATTATAAAGGGATACCGTTAATCTTAGAAGCCGCAAAAAAACTCAAAGAAGACATATTCTTACTAATAGGTGGTTGGGAAAAAGATATTCAAAGATTCAAAATCAAAAGTAAAAAACTTGGACTCAATAATGTAATATTTTATGGTTTTGTCACACCAAGAAAAATTCCTGAATTGCTATATGCTTCTGATCTCTTACTCCTACCAAATTCAGGGAAGCATAAATGGTCAAAAGATACATCCCCCTTAAAATTATTTGAGTATATGGCTTCTGGACGCCCAATAATAGCATCCAATCTCGAGAATATTTCTCGTATCATTAAGGATGGAAAAAATGGGGTAATATTTTCACCAGACTCAATCGAAGATATTATAACAAAAATTCATTTTGTGAAAGAAAATAGAGCTGAATCAGTTAGACTATCAAAGCGAGCGAGAAGAGATGTTGAATATTACGATTGGGATAAAAGAACAAAACGGATAATTAAATTCATTGAATCTCGACTAAAAGCTAATTGAAAACCAACGTAAAGGATTTTTTTCTCTTAAGTACTAAGAACATCTCTAATTGCTTCAATTTCTAATTGGAACACCTTGTCTATAGAGTAGTTATCCAAAATGAAGTCGCGAGCATTTTTACCCATATTTCTTTGAAGGTGTTCATCCCCCAAAACAAATTCAATTCCCTGTGCAATACTACCAAAATCTGTTTTACATAGGTATCCAGTATTCATATGCTCAATTTCTTCTCTTATTCCATGAACATCAGTGCCAACGCAAGGCATTCCGCAACTCATGGCCTCTAATAGCGATTTTGGATGCCCTTCATAATAAGATGGAAGGATGAACACTTTAGCTTGCGTTATAATGTTTGGTAATTCGAAATTAGGTACATTATTATTAAAAGTGACATCTAGAGAATATCGCTCAACTATTCCACGGATATCCTTATTTAAAGAACACGCTCCTACCATTAATAATGAAACTTTCTTATTTTTTGTTTTTAGGTGATTTAGTGCCAATAATAAGTTATTGATATTTTTTTGATAACCAGATCTACCTATAAATACAAGATCATACTTTTTCTGGATTTTGGAACATGGTTTGAAAATATTTGGAAGAGTATAATTCGGTATTACTTTTATTTTTGTATTTTCAAGTTGATATCGTTCTTTGATGATGTCACGTTGCCAAGAAGTTGTTATTATTACAAGATCTGCCTCTGAAAATGCTTTTTTCTCTAATTGGTAAGCTTCCTTAATAATTTTATTGTTTTTAGTCTTTTTTTCCATAAAAAAACTGTATAGAAATCCGCACCTAACTATTAACTTCTTTTTGTATCGATTTTCTCTCAATAGAAGAGGTATTTGGGAGCCACGAAGTTGATTTGTCTTGAAAATGTCAGATTTATTTAATTCATCAGAATATTTTCGTAATTGGACTAATATTTTCTTAGGGTTATTATTCCACGTTAATGGAATTAGATTTATTTTATCAATGAGTTTTTCATATTTCTTATCCTGTTCTCCACCATAAGTTATAACATTTACTTCTTTTAATTTTTGACTAAGTCTTTTATATATTTCTAAGTCTCTACTGAAGTTTCCTACCTGTACCCAATTTTTTAACCCAATATTACTAGTAAAAAACAAAGTCAGAGTAATTTCGTGGAGATTCATTAAAGACAACCTGGAATTAAATATCTGAATTCTTTAATTTGTTATACAAAGAAATGTAATCAGCTGCATATTTTTCATATTCTTCCATCTCATTCTCTGACCACACTTTTCTAATGTTATGACTCTTTCTAACAGTTTTCTCTTTTAATGATAAAAAAACTCCCTTCTTTAAAAGGGGTTTTAAACCAAAATCTTTTGCCAGTTTTATATAATATTCATAATTTTGATCAGCTTCTTCTAATCGGAAGATCCAGACCATTTCCTTTGGGAGTTCTTTTATATAAGAATGAATTTCTAAATTTAATGCATTTAATAACCAAGAAATTTTTCCAATACGTGTCAATGATTCCCATTCGTTGAAAAAAGTCCCTCTTGGTACAATTCTACCAAAGATCTTTTTCCAATCATTTTTTAGAGCAGGTTGATAACCAATTGCTAAATTCTGGTCATTTCGTTTAATTGGATGTAAAAATACCCCTTTGTTATAAAAAGAAGTTATCGTGAAAACAGGATCATTAATCCCCCAAATTATTTTGTCTACTTTCAATTTTTGAATGAGGTTGAGGAGATCGTGAGAGAAATAAGGAGAAGCTATAATTGATATATCTGCTATGTCCCAGTCATTTAAAATCGTCCTTTTAGTGATTTCTAATATTCCTGAATCATCAATGGGGAGGTTATTCCATTTTATGTATCTATAAAAAGCTTCAACCAAACCATTTCTTTCACATCCTCCATGAGCATTCTTATGAGCTGAAAATATATCACTCAGCCATCTAGTTCCAGAACGTCCTGCTGTTATACATAAAACTAGTGTTTTTGTTTCATTGCATGCCATTTTATTATATATTGAAAAGATGTCTTCGCCCTGTATTTTCTGTGTATTATTTACCTCGTGATTTTTTCTTTTAAGAAATTTTAAATTAGTGCACCTCCTTGAATTTTTTTCGAAAAATCACCAATCTAGTGTTTTTTCATATCCGAGTCGCAAAGTTATTTCTCCAGCAACTTTTTTATAATACTTCTTTGATTCATCGTCAAAATAATTTTTCCAATCACCAACAATTCCTTTCCTCGGAAGAACAGCGGTAATTTTTGGAACGATCGAGAGAGAGGTCAGAATTTTTTTGGGGATACGCTTCCAAAATGGAAGCTTATTGTGAGAAATGTTCCCAAAAATGTGTTTTATGTTTTGTTTGATTTCTAGATTTGTGAATTGAGCAATTCTTGATAATACTTCTAAATAATTTGAAGAGAAATCTTCATATTTTACAATGAAAATCTTCTCTTGTTCCATCCATTTTTCTACATGATTTTTCCAAGGTATCAGATGTTTTACAAGATGTTCTTGAAAGGTGACATTGTATTCCCTCATTCTTTTAATATAATGATAATGTGATACCATTACGTCTCTCCCATCTCTAATCACATATATTTTTGGTTTATTATTCAGTATCTGTAGAGTAAACTCTTTTTCTGGGCCAGAGAGAGAATTAGAGTCTCTATATTGAGATTTAAGGTCTTTTGTAACATGTGTTTTGATAATAGTCGTTTTTTTTGGATGAATCCTCTTTTTAAAAGAGAAAAGATTTATGTGATCAGGATGATTGGGAAAAATCTGTTCTAGCACAATAAATTTTTTTGAAACATTCATGAAGTTGTTAATCAAAGAATCTATAGTTACATGTGTCCCCGATCGACGGTGTGAAATTACCAGTATAAGATTATTCAAGTTATTAATCCTCAACTACTTGTTTTATCTATTTTAACCAAAGTTCTATTGATGGAAGCCCATAATCTTGAGGATATACCTTATATTCACTAAAATATAAAATTAATGTATCTCTAGACTGATTTAAGTCATCTTTCCAACCAAAAACCGCTTGATAATTGCCCATCAATATAGTCTCTGTAACATTAGATGCATATTTCACTTTTATTTCGGGTTGAGCGATATATGTTCGTGCTAATGTTAAAGAAAATCTCCACCAAATGTAGCTTTCTTTCCAAAAAATTAATGCAATTTCTTTTCCTTCAATTTCCATATCTTTTAGAATTAGTCCAATGGACCGAATATCTTGGTGTAGCGGTTCTTTAGCGTTCACTGCTTTTACTTCACGAATATAAAGATAAAAAGGGAAGAAACCCGAACTGACAATTAGAAGCAAAAATAAAATTGGTTTTACTAAATTTGGAGAAAATTGTCCTTTACTGATTACTTGGGCTAGGCTAGATTGATATAGAAGATAAAGTGTGTATCCAGCGAGTATTGCGAGAGGGTGAAGGAAGTATAGAATATAATACTCATGAATTACTGTTCCATATCCGTAAAAGACGAATTCAAGCCCAGTAAAGAGAGTCCAAATCACTAGAAGAAAAAATTCTCTTTTAAATGAGAGAAAAGCGAAAAGAAATCCAATACCTCCTAAAAAAGCAGTAGTTGCAGGAATATGTTGCATAATTCTTTGCATGAAGGTTCCATAAAAGTCTTGATCCCAAAGAGCTTCTGGTCGAGAGATAATAGTATGAACTAAAGGATTATTCGGTGTATCTCGGATAGAATAAGTAGATAATAAGAATGCAAATATAGTTAAGCTAGATAAAAATAGAATTAACAGGATGACTCGTTGAACAGAGATACTGCTTTTTTTGGAGGATCTAGAGTAAAATAATATCAGATAACAAATGGATGAAATTAAAAAATACAAAGCTGTGAATTTTGTTAGAATAGCCAAAAATGAAAACAACAAATTGAGAAATACATATCTATCTTCATTAGTTACTGAGTATTTTAATAAAAAGAAAATTGCACACAGGCCTATTACCCACATCAAGTTTTCTCTCTGAATACCAATTCCAAGAAAAATGCCATATGGACTGATTGAATAAAGAAAAGCAGAGAA
>JAEOTI010000217.1 GCA_016839955.1 Candidatus Hodarchaeota archaeon
CCGGGAGTTTCATCAGGAGTTTTGCCCTCTACTAATAAAAGAGCTGTCCACCATTGTCCTCGTTTAGAGATAGTTTCTCCTTTGATTAGATTGTCATACTGCGAATTAAATGGAAATTCTTCAGTCACTTTCTTAAATCTCCTAGGACCCAAATCAGACTAATCTTTATAAGATATTTTTTTTCCTGTGGCTTTAAATTTTCCCCTGGGGCTTAAAATTAAATGGAACAGAAGAAAGGCATTAGTATCGTAGGAACAGGTTTCATAGGTCTTGTCAGTGCGGCTTGTTTTGCAAAAAAAGGATTTAAAACTTACGCATCGTCAATGAGTAAAGAGAAAGTCGAAATTATTAATCAAGCTAAGCCTCCATTTTTCGAAGAAGGGCTGGATGATCTTTTAAGGGAGTCAGTAGCGTCTGGGAACCTTAAAGCTGTTGTAGGGCGTGAAGAAGCGATTTTAAACTCTGATGTAACCTTTCTCTGTGTCGGTACGCCAATGCGGGAAGATAAGAGTGCTGATCTGAAGTATATTGAAGAAAGTTCTAGGGCAATCGGAGAAGCTCTGGCGAAAAAGAATTCTTACCACCTTATCGTTGATCGTTCAACTGTCATACCTGGAACAACGCGCAATTTAATAGCTAAAACAGTAGAAGAAGCATCAGGGAAGAAAGTGGGGGAAGATTTCGGTGTAATCATGAATCCTGAATTTTTACGTGAAGGAGAGAGCATATTTGATACTCTTAACCCTGATCGGATTGTTATTGGAGAATATGATAAACGATCTGGAGATGAGTTAGAAGCTCTTTACCGTGATTTTTTTTCAGATCGTGAGGAAGGATGTCCTCCAATAATGCGGACAAATTTAGAAACCGCAGAAGTTGTTAAGTATGCAAACAATTGTTTCTTAGCTATGAAAATTTCTTTTGCAAATGAATTTTCGAACCTTTGTGAAAAATTGGGTTCAGGTGTAGACATTTACGATATTATGAAAGCTGTTGGAATGGATTTTCGAATCAACCGGAAATTCTTTCGAGCTGGAGTAGGTTGGGGTGGTAGTTGTTTTCCTAAAGATGTAAATGCAATGGTACAATACTATAATAAAATTGGATTAAAACCGCGACTTCTACAAGCTACAATCGACTCCAATGCTTACCAAGCAAATCGAATTGTAGAAATAGCGAAAGAAGAGTTAGGTTCCATTTCAGGTAAAAGAATTGCAATTTTAGGTTTAACTTTCAAACCTTTCACAGATGATATGCGAGAAGCTCCTTCCATTTATGTGATAGAACAGTTATTAGCTGAAAATGCAAATGTTGTAGCTTATGATCCAGTTGCTACTCCTTTTGGAACTGGGACCGCTGTGAAGTGCTTTGGTGAGAGAATAACGTATGAAAAAACCGCAAATGATGCTTTAAAGGATGCAGAATGTGTTCTTGTTCTAACTGATTGGCCAGAATTCACTGATCTCACTGATTTTACGGCTATGAAACAATCCATTGTTATTGACGGTCGTAGAAGACTATCTCCTGAATTGGAAGGGATTAAATATCGGGGAATCGGTCTCGGTAATTAACGAAAGCCAATGCATATCCATTTCAACTATATCATAGAATTCTCGAAGTCAGGTCTCCGAGATGTAAATATACGGTTCCCTATCATAGCAGAACATTATGTTAATTATCTACAATATCAATTAAACTACCCATTGAAATCTTTCAAATCTAGTGATACCATTTTTGGCCAAATACACTTTCCAACATTAAGAGGAAAAATTGTTAGAGTTTTGCTTGATCTTTCTGTTAAAACAACAACTGAGATAGTCCATCACCCAAATTGGGGAGATAAAGAGGAATATGATTCGAAAGATATTCAACGCTATTGTATTTCCAAGCCATATTGGGAAGTCAAATCAAAAAACATAACAAAAATTTCTAAACAAATCCAAGCGAAATCCAAGAATATTCATGATTTAATCTTTTATAGCTTCCAATTTGTTCGAAAATCAATTCTTCTTCCAGAGAAGCAATCAGAAAGACATGGTGCCTTAAGAGCTTTGAAGAATGGAATTGGTGATTGTGATGAATTTACTGATCTATTTATAACTATTTTAAGAGCTTTAAATATTCCAACTCGAAGAGTCACTGGTGTTTTTGTCTCATCTACAGAAATAGAAAATCACACCTGGGCAGAGGTTTTAATTCCAACTAATCCAAAGACATGGATCACAATGGACGTAGCTTTAGGTTTTTTTGGGATAAAAACATCTCATCATCTTGCCCGTAAGGTTGAAGGAACCTTATCTGCTCGTGAAGACATCGTTGTGAATTGGAAGGATAGAAAGAAAGTAGCCTTAAAGATCGAAATGGACTCTAGTTTCATCTCAATTGATTGATCTAATAGATTCTTTTAGTTACCTTGACTTCATACGTTTCTTCGTTGAAATCTATAAGTTCAGCAGCAGCCAATTCATGTAAGGCTCGGAGTACAGCAATTGACTCGAATCCCGTAGTTTTATTTAATTCCTCTCTAGTCCAGACTTCTTTATCTCCATGTATCAACCACAGGATCTTTGCATGAGGTTTTGCGGCAAAAACTTCTTGTAAAAGTGTAATATATATTGAAAGGAGTTCTCTTACGTCTTTAACATCTCTGTCTTCTTTGGAAGCTTCATCGTAGAGGGAAGTTAGTTGGCTAAATTGTTCTTGAATCCCCATCAATTCCATATCCAATTGGTCTCGTTCTTGTCTAACTTGTGAAAGAGTGGATTCCAATTCATCAGCTGTTTTCTCTACAGATGATAATTTTTCTTCTTTTATTGCTGTTTTCTCCAACTCTTCGTCCATTTTTGATAAGAATTGATGAAAATTTTCCTCTAGTTGTTTTCTTAATTCATGAATTGAACTCACATTAACTACTCCCCAAAGAGTGTTTTAGCAATTTCTGTTCTGATATCTCTCTTTTTTCTCTCTAAGATCGCTTCAAATGTATTGTCGATAAAAATAGATCCTTTTTGAATAATACTTCCCCCATATTCCGTTATATTCTCAGTAATAGGTTTTAATTGAGTTGGAACACCAGTCTTAGACGAAATTTCCTGTGCTAATGTACCCGTACTGATTAAAGAAATATCTGTATTACGAACTTTAATTTCAAGATCTCCTCCTCCCATACCTACCCCACCATCAATGATTAACGAGCTGAGGATTCTAGGATATTCTTGGGTTGTTGATACTTTTTTTAATTCTTCAAATGCTAAGTCAAAGATTTTTTGGATGTAATTCTCTTTATCTTCGAGAGTTTTCATTTTCCATTTCAAGGCAGAGGTGGCAATATTCCGTTTCTGTTCTGTAATCGCCTTTGATTTATTTTCTTCTTCCATTTCTGCGATGATTCGCTCTTTTTCATTTTCTGCCTCTTTTAGAATCTTTCCAGCTTGTTTTTCAGCTTCAGTTTGAAATTCCGTTATCTCACTTTCTGCTTTTTCTAGAATTGTCTCTTTTATCTTTGAATAAGCATCAGCCATAAAGAATCCCTGCAATCTGTTTTTTTTGGTTCTAGTACTCCACAATTCTATTTGACTTTTACATTTATGGTCAGATATTATCATTTACATCAAATCACTTGTCGCATATTTCAAAGCCTCGTACTTCCACGAAAACTCAATCTTCTTCAGATGGTTCAATACATGGTGTTGGGTAATTGCATTGGTGTATCGGGCTTTCTCAACGTTGTTTTGATAGCGTGTAAGACGTTCTGCTAGCCCCCAGTTGTAGGCAAACCGAACTGTCCCCACATGTTTGATCAACAAGGTCTGCTGGACGTTAATTGGGTATAAATCATACCGATAGGCTTGCTGCAGTAACATCTAGTGAATCACATGATTATCAAAGCCCTTCTGGTTTTTAAATAATGAAAACAGACAGGTGCGTGATTGTTTTGCCTATGAAAGATTGGATAAAAATTGACTATATTTGAATACAAAAACTGGTTAACCTTTTGAATATTTTAACTTGTATGCCAGAAGTCCCCTTCTTTAAGGTGGGGTATGAAATGTATAAGTCCAAAGACCTCCCTCAAGGAAATATAAAGGAAGAAGAAATAAGGATTATTCAAGGGACAAAAGGAATTTGCTACTAACTTGCAAGGTTCGGATTAGTCCAACTCCAAACCAACAAGAGGTCTTGTGGGCTTTGTCTGAAAAATGCAGGTTTCTCTATAATTTTGCATTAGCTGAACGAAATATTGTGTGGCAACAAGAAAAACACTTCCCTTCAGGTCAGCGCCAGTTCCTCAGTTATATCGACCAGCAAAATGCCCTGCCTGCCCTGAAAGAACGCTACTCTGAATATAAATGGGTGTATTCTAAAGTACTTCAACTCGTTTTGCGAACTTTGGATGCGAACTACAAATCATTCTTTGCGTTATGGCGAAATGGGGATTCTCAAGCAAAGCCTCCAAAGTTCAAAGGTAAAAAATACTTTTTCACATTAAAATACAATCAAAGTGGGTTCACAATCCAAGACAGAACATTGTCCCTCTCCCACAACCATCCATCCAAGGTTCATTTATCTTTCAATCTTGCGTATATTCCCTCAGGAAAAATAAAGCAGATCGAACTCTATCACGATTATGCTTCAGACCAATGGTTTGTATCCTTGATTTATGAGGGAATAGTTCCGCCGTACTCTGATAACGGGTTATCAACTGTTATGTGAGTTTATAACCAAACATTAGCATTGATTAGCAGATGTGACAATGAAGATAGCTGACGGGCACGACAGAAAGGGGTTGCCACCTGCTTTTCTCAGTTTTAGACAAATTTTGTCAACCATTAGCACCTCTGACAAACACGGATTTTCAATGACCTCTCCCCCTCATGTAACTATATAACCCAGAAGAAGGATCGAC
>JAEOTI010000218.1 GCA_016839955.1 Candidatus Hodarchaeota archaeon
GAACCAGATTATGAGGAAATAAAGAAAGAAGATACTAGCGAGGTAAGTACTGAAGATGTTCTCAACTTCATTGATGAAAAAATTGAGACATTAGCCAAAAAAATTGGAGAAGAAGTGGAAAAAGTACCTTAAGAAATGAAATTCCCCGCTTTAAAATTTATTATCTTGAAATGGGAAATGGGAATTTTTTGAGTATTACTTCTAATGGAGTTATCATTTCACGCATCAACTGATCTCTATTGTATTCTAATTAATGTTCCGTCACAAAAAGGACACTCGGGGACACCAACTTCGAGACTTTTTTCGTAACACTCAGCACAAACCATTCTTGAGCAATTCTCACATTGATAGCCCGAATCGGTCTTGGGATGTTGAGCATTATCTAGCTGACAGAAGAAGGATCTTCTTTCCTTTGGTTCTGGAGAATACTCTACTATTTGTTTAACAATCGGAGTTTGGATAGTTTCTCGCTCTCGTTTTAATTGTTTTACTTCAACAGCTCCTTTTTTAGAATCTAAAAATCGTTTCGTGGGAGCTATGGTTTCTTCTTCAGGTCTTTTTTGCCATTCCTTACTCCAAACGGTAATAGTTTTGTAGAGTACAAACCCAAAAGCAGAAAGAAGAATAATCACGATTGATAAAGCTAAGAGAGGAATAAAGTCAATGATCTGTTGAGGATTGGTAGACATTGGAACTTGTCTTACGTTACAATCAAAAATCGTTGTTTCAGTTGAATTCTCCCAATGAAAAGCGAGACGCCATGATCCTGATGTATCGATTGTCATTGATTTAGTTTTTGTTTCACTATTTGATTGAGTCACCGATAATCTTATTCGTTCTTGGGGGTCAATTAATTGCCAGTCAATCTCTGATTGTGTTTTACTAATAGATAAAAGAGCAAATCTTTGTCCTAAACGCGGAGTAACTGTAATCTGAAGTTCTCGTCCCGTTTGAAGGTTACTTAAAGTAATTTGAGTTGAAGCTGAAGAAAGCGTTGTAGAAATTGAAAAATCAAATGCATTCATAATGGAAAAATCATAATTATGAGTTTTTTCAGGAGGTATTGTGGTAGTAGGCTCTGTCGTTGTAATAGGTGTCGTTGGCTCTTCAGTTGTAGTAGGTTCAGTCGTGGGTTCATTGGTCGTGGTTAGTATTTCATCATAATAAACCTCATAATCGATCAAGATCGAATCAATCACAGGAGAATCTGTCGTGTTTGTTCTAAGAACTGCTCTCCAGTAAAGAGACTTTCCGTCAGAATCGTTATTTGTTAATGTCTGATTTGGAGTTATCTCTAACCATTTCGATTGATCAAATGAGATAAAATATTCAATCGATGAATTTTCTGTAACTGTTTCATTCACCTGTAAAGTAATATTATGTATTTGCTGATTTCCTACGTGTATGGCTTTTGATTGGACGATTGAAGGAGATTTTACTTCATGTACAGAAGATGCATCAAGAACGACAAGGCCTCCAGAAGTTGGTATACCATCAGCTGCAAGAAAAACATTAGATTTTTCAATAAAAATCCCGTATAGCCCCTCCACTGGTAATTCTTGATAGAAGGATCTACCTGGATTTGCTGGATTACGGACATCAACAACTATCACCCCATCAGTCTTCCCATTAAGCATTAAATACGCATATCCTTCCTGAACGAAAATATCATTAGCACTGAATGAATCAATGGATTCTTCATAGTATCCACTCATTAATTCTGCAAAATAATAATATTCAGGTATTCCAGGATTTTCAGGATCTGTAACATCAATGATGGTCATTCCATCATGTGTAGATAAAATAGTGTGATTGTTCCAAACATGAACACCTTGAACTGGGGATGAAGTAGATCTATAGATCGGAAATCCAGGTGAAGAGGGAATACTTACATCAATTATTGCTAAACCATCATAACTATCGGCAATAAAAGCATAATCTCCAGATAAGAAAAAATGCGATGGTGAAACACTCAATGATCTGGAAATAGGTGTTCCTGGATTGGTAGGATCGGAAATATCAATTATGTTGAGTCCAGGATAATTACTTCCAGAATCAAGTACAAAAGCATAATCATCTCGTACAAGGATATCATATGCGTACCCAGATGTATCTTGATAAACAGGATCAGATACATTTGTTGGATCAGTAACATTTATGATAGCAAGACCATCATTAGCAGCAGCGATATAAGAAAAATTTTTGTACAGAAAAACTTCGTTTCCCGTATTGGGATAATCTACAATAGATATAAATTCAGGATTTAATGGATTCGTAGAGTTAAAAACCGCTAAACCCTCCCCAGAAGTTATTAAAGTGAGATTATCAGCTGTATATGTACCATAGGAGGGGCCCTGACCATTAGATGGAGGCCAAAATATTTCCTTTGTCGTAGATCTAGTAAACCCTTTGAGGGGCAAAAGTATTTCTCCTTCTCCCCATCCAAACGCGGTAGTAACACTAGCGTCTTCATTGGTTTTATTGTCAAAAGTTTCAATGAATTGGTAATTAATAGTTTCTTGATTAATTGTCCTTCTCTCAGAGGAATTTGAATCAGTGATTATAGTATTAAATATGAACAAGCTAATTAATACACAGAAA
>JAEOTI010000219.1 GCA_016839955.1 Candidatus Hodarchaeota archaeon
ACCTCTAATTGAAGGTAATATTAAGGTAAAAATCTCTACCATAAATAATAAGATTCTAGTAACAGCGACTGGAATTGCTACCGATAACATAAACTTAGGATCAGTTAAAATCCTGAGTAATATTGATGAGATTTGGAATACTGAAGAGATTGTTCTCTCTGGAGATCGTTCAACATTTTCTTCAGAGTCCACATTCCAAGTATCTTCAGGTAGAAAGCATTTAATAATTTTGGTTGAAGTTCGAGACAGCTTTGGAAATATTGAAGTACAATCTTTTGAAACTGATTTGGATTTTTTAATTGAAGAAGCTGCTCCAATCGTTGGTATTATTACATTAATTACAATTGCAGTATTACTGGGATTCTTAATTAGTAGATTGGCTGTGAGTTGGGAGAAGCAGCATTCAATTAAAAACACCTGAACAGATTGAGAAAACCATAACAGTATTAAGATCGACGAATAAAGGATCTTGATACTGATATATCCTTTTTTCTTTTCAAAAAGACAAATTTGTTATCTTATCGATTTATTCGATTCAATTTACTAGAAATTATATCAGAAAAAAAATTTCTAGGATAATCTAGTTAAAGTTTTAATGCAAATAGGGATTGTTTGTTATTCAGTGGAGAAATTATTTCATTGCCTTCGAACAAATCAGAATTAAAAAACTCCAAAATTATTGGTAGAGGTACTCCCTGGGATGTTATTGCAAAAGAGGCCCTAAAACAAAAGAAATCCCAATTACAAAAGAAAGGAAAATTTCGATGTGAAAGTGGACTTGGGGCGTCTGGATTTCCTCATATTGGCTCCTTTAGTGATGGTGCACGAGCTCATACAATTAAATTAGCCATAGAAGAGATAGGATTTCCAGCTGA
Organism: Candidatus Hodarchaeota archaeon; assembly: GCA_016839955.1. Next base: position 876 of record JAEOTI010000219.1, read on the forward strand.
ATATATTGCGTACTCTGATGATCTCGATGGACTAAGAAAAGTTCCTTCCGGATTAGAAAAGAAAGGCTTGGAGGAATTTCTTGCTGTTCCAGTCTCAAAAATCCCTGATCCATTTGATTGTCACAAAAGTTTTGGTGAACATATGAGTTCACTTTTACTCGAGGCCTTAGATCAAACAAACATTGAATATCATTATAGATCTGCAACAGAGTTGTATGAAAATGGTGCTTTTACCTCATCAATTTCCACAATCCTTGATAATGCCAAAAAAGCTGGTGAAATCATCAAAGAGGTAACTTCACAAGATAAATATGAAATAACTCTTCCCTTTCATGCAATTTGTGAAAATTGTGGCCGAATATATACTACACGACCTATAAAATACCTCAGAGAAAAGCAATCTGTTGAATATATTTGTGACCGATCTGAAATTGGAGGTAACCTGTTAGAAGGATGTAATCACCAAGGGATTGCTGATTATTCTAAAGGGGAAGGAAAACTTAGTTGGAAAGTTGAATTTGCAGCTAGATGGGCTACTCTTGGAATTGATTTCGAAGCATATGGCAAAGATATTCTTGAATCTGTAGAGGTAAATGACCGCATTTGTAGAGAAATCCTTGGATTGGAGCCCCCTTATCATGTACGCTATGAAGTTTTTTTACAAAAGGGTGGGAAAAAGATGTCCAAGTCTGCAGGTGGGGCACTTACACCCCAAACTTGGTTAAAATATGGTAATACACAATCATTGTTATTATTAATGCTTAAAAGAATTGAAGGAAGTCGTTCTATCGGGTTGGAAGACATTCCAATACATATGGATGAATACGATCAATTAGAGTCAATTTTCTTCGGTTTACAGAAGATTAAGAATCCAGCGATTAAACGAAAATCAGTTGGTCTTTATGAATATTCAAATCTTCTCAAAGTTCCTGAAGAGCCTTCTATACATGTACCATACAATTTACTAACAACAATATTACAGTACGCTCCAGTTGAAAAAGAAATACAATTTACTATTGATAAATTATCTGAATACGGTTATATTAGACAGAATATCGATGAACTAAAAGCAATGTTAGAAAAGAGGATTCCAACAAAGGGATTATTACACGGACTGATTTCTCGCATTCATCTGGCTAAAAATTGGTTGAATGATGTTATTACAGATGAAGAAATCCATCTAGAATTAAACAAAACCCAAAAAAAGGGATTACAAACGTTGGTCAGCTATTTAGAAGAAGCAAAGACACCAGAAGAATACCAATCTTCAATTTTTTCAACCTGTAAGGAAGTGAATATGTCTCCACGCGAATTTTTTCCAGTTATCTACCGGTTATTCATTAATATGGAAAGAGGACCAAGAGTTGGATCTCTATTTGCATTAATAGGAAAAGATAATGTAATAAAAAAGATTAAAGCGACCTTAGAATCCTAAATTTGAATTTTCCTTTTTCTTTTGCTTCGAATAAGGCCAATTAGCATTGGGAATATTGGAAGAATTATTAAAAGGTCAAGGGATCCGATTTCAGTATTCCATGGTTTCAGGTTTGGACTAAGTTCTCCAGAGTGTTGCTTATTCGCTCGAAACATTGGCCAATAGTTCATATTTGGGTGTAAAGGAGCTTGCAAGTCAAATACAAACAATTCCCCAAAAGTTGTAGTAGGACCGTAAGTACCTGTTGCTAGGATTAATTCAATATCACCATCTTCATCTAAGTCTGCAACTGTTGGTTGACTCTGAGTTCCATAGTCAAAAACTTCTACCGGCCATCCTTTTACTTTACTTCCATATCTTTCATATACTGTTAAACTCCATTGATAAGTTTCATTTGATGTACCTGCGACGATTATCTCTGGTTCTTCATCTCCATCAATATCTGCAATTGTTGGTGAAGATTGTGAAACAATAAAAGCTTCTACTGACCATAACTCCCCATTCTGATTTAATACAGTAAGAAGTCCATTTAATGACAATACTACAATCTCAGGTTTACCATTCCCAGTTAGATCTCCTAAAGCAGGTGAACCAAAAATTCCAGAGTTATCTAAGCCAATTTGACAAACTGGTTTAGGCCAGCCTTGTAAAAATGTACCATCTGATTTTATTACGTATAATAATCCTTTATGTGGATATGTTCCAATGATTATCTCTAATTTTCCGTCTCCTGTAATATCACCTAGTGCGGGACTTGAAATTACAACTTGTTCTCCAAGATCGACTGGAAAACCATTGACAAGAGACCCATTTGAATGCCAAGCATAAGTATAATTGTCTTCAGATCCCACAACGATTTCTAAACCGGGTTTTGAAGGAATTAAGTCACCAATCGCAGGTGAGGAAGTTATTCGGTCTCCAGTTTTTTGAGGCCACCCTTCAACATTATTTCCATCATGATGCCAAGCATAAACATAACTGTCATTTCCCCCAATAATGACTTCTAGATCGGTATCTCCATCAATATCCGCAAGAGCAGGGGAGCTTTGAAACCAACCATGTATTTCTTTAGGCCATCCAGGTAACTCCGTTCCATTTGCTGACCAAGCACAAACAAAATCAGTTGCACCTACTATAACATCTAGTTTTCCATCTAGATTAACATCTGCGATTGCTGGGCTAGAGAAAATTCGGTTTGACCTAGAAACTGTCTGAGGCCAACCCGGAAGAATTGTACCATTATATTGCCAAGCATAAACCTTCCCATTGTAAGCTCCTAAAACGACTTCTTTATATCCGTCTCCATTTAGGTCAGCTACGTTTGGATTTCCAGGCATATGAGCAGGTTTCGCTGTAAAATTCCACTCTCCTTCTTGATAAGGATGCACTGAGAATTTGTTTGTGGTTTTAATTCCTGAAGAGTCTGTTTTTTCAAAATTAAGAGCTAATGAAAGAAATAAAAATCCGATTAACAAAAATATAATTTTTTTCAAGAAAATCCCTCCCAATAAGGGTCTAATTAAGTAATAATAATGTATGCGATATTATTTCCTCTTAAGAATACCTTTCCTAGACGAATAACCTGTGATTGTTTCTCTCCACTCTCATCATTCCACTCTCTCCGCTCCTCACAAGCGTCGATAATAAGGTTCATATGTTCATCAGATAACTGTAACCTACCGGAATAACGTGTTTGATTCTTTAAAACCACTGTGACGGTCTTTTGTTTTGATCGTGATAATTCTTGTATTGGTATTGACAAAATAGTTGACCCCATATGTTTAGTGCGATGAGGAAATTTAGAATAACTTTGTGATTTGATGCGAAAAGTGAAGTCAATTAAAACTTTCCTTTACAAGCTTTTCTTCAAATACAAATTTAGTAAATCTATTTGATATGTGATGATATTCCCTTTTCCTGTTATGTAAAATTCCATTTAGAAGAAATGAACAAGGACATTTTTCATTATTTGTTAGTATTATTAGAAAATGAAAAAGGTCTTAGGATGTTGTGTTTTTTGAATTAACTAGTAAAAAATTTATAGCACAATTAGAAAAGACCTTATGATTTTACTGAAAAAGTGTTTATTACTCGCTAAGGTTGATAAAAAAATTGGATTCAATCATTGTGAGTACTAAATGACTATTAGTAATAATTGAAATTTCCGCATTGGTAAATACTTTATCAGCATTAACTCTTATAATAATAGAAGGCCTGAAAGAAAAATCTTTTGGAATATTGATGAGAATGAGCCCTGGTTCTTTTCGAACATACTCATGGATTGCTCGGCAACCATTTAATGTTCGCTATTCTATAAAAAATGGAAACTATGAAATTGATGGATCCGAACTAGGAAAAGAATATGTTTCAAAGCATCCTAAAGTAGGAGAATCAGTTCCAAGCTGTTTCAAAAAAGGTTCCCTTTGGCCTTCTTTAATATTAGTAGAAAAAAGATCACATGGTTCAGGGGTTGATTTAGGAGTATACGCACGTGTTTTTAAAAGGGATGCGAGCTTAGTGATCGATTTGGAAGTTGGCCAGGATATAGATGAAGCTCATTCACTAGCTAATGAATTCAATATTCCATTGTTTGCAAAAAGTTGGACGAAAACAGGAAAATTAACTGGTGTTCGCCGTTTAGATACTGTTCAGAATTCTTAGAAAAATACCACGACACTAATTATTTTTTTAAAAGAATCCTGCTATTAAGTTTCAAGAGTTTTAGCAAGATTTTCAGAAAAATTAAAGGAAATTTTGTTCTTATTCGCTTTCATTAAATTTAGGAAAATCAGAGATGTCGTTACAAGGGTTATAAAGTCTTATTACTCTTTCTTATTACAGTAAAAAACTTTTGAAGGTAATGAGTCATCATATTTTTATTGATCATCGTTTAAAGATAGTTTGAAGCCATTAATTAAAGGAATAGAGGTTATTCAAAGGATAATATTGTATTATTCAAATATAATTTAAATCTGTAAAGCATAAGAGGAAAACATTAATCTATGTAGACTATCCGTTTGGGAGACATCTAGTGCGTTACTTAATATTTGAAAATTTAAGTCTTAATTTGACATTCATATTTTAATCATCTTACACTATGGATCGGTGTACCTTGTGGAAATAGCAGATCTTAAGCGAGAAAGTGGAAAACTCGAGGAAATCATGGATCGAGTTCGCCAAATCGATCGTACAGCTTGTATGGATGCCTTCAGTTCATTGATGGGGGCAAAAGAAAAAGCCAATGATATTGAAAAAGAACTTGGTGAAAGCGGTTTCTTTCAAAAGCGCAAATTCAAGAAAGAACTCCAAACAGCAAGTTCTAATTTAGGAAAAAAGAACAAAGGGCTAAGAAAAAGCTTATTTGAACTATTCCAGTCTATTTGGAGTGAACTCAATGAGATGCTCAAAGAAATAGCATTTGTTTTGCCTGATGTGACTAAAGCAATTCAAAAATTTAATCTACCTCACGGTCCTGAAGCCAAAGACATGATTAGTTTTGGATTAGAGTTCTCTCAATTTTATTTAGATACTCTGAATCATTTTAGAGAAGAAGCAAAATCAGTTTTGGAAGAAAATAAAGAAACCGTTTCTAGATATTCAAAGTATATTTCACTTGATCCAGCTTCTACTACTGCTTCTGAGAGAATCACATCTGAATCAATCGATTTAATGGGAATACGAGAAATTTTAGATTTATTACATACCTTAAAAAGTGAGGATGAAGCAATTCGAGCCGCTCGCAAAGGAGTCGAAGAAAAAATCCAAATGGCTATTGTAAATCAAGCTACTGGTCTTATAGAATTACTCGAAACTTGTGATTCAATTGGAATCGATTATGAGTCTACATTAGACTTACGAACTCAAGGTACTTGGGTTGTTGAACAAGCTCATGGAACAGAAGCTGTTGATGAACTCTTTGAACTTGAAAAAAGAATTAATTCTCTCAACAAAGACTTTGTAAGTACTCTAAGATCGAAAAGTTTTGCAATTAAATCAGACACTGAAAAAGAGGTAAGTCGATTCTCAACAATCTTTCAGGGAAGCGAAATTGATGATTATATTCCTAAAACACCTGAGATAGATGTGGGATCGTCTGATGCTTTAGAACTTATTCGAGCTATAGAATCTTTACGTACATGGCAGAAAAATACTCTTATGGGTCTGAAAAGATCCGTCAACGCTAGCGAACTGTTAACTGTTATTAAAACTGCACGAGCAATGAATATTGATGTCCCAAAAGGAATTGAAACAGAAACTCGAAGTTCAGCAGAAAAAATAGAAAAACTAAATGATCTTTCAGGAACTGTTTCAGCAATTAGGGAATATCTTGAAACACAAATGAAAGTTACAGATGCAATGCGCTCTCATATATTAAAGAATATAGATTCTGATGAATATAGAACTGTCTCAACGATTCTTGAACCTCCTAGTCTTTTACTAGAAACTAGTGACCCTAAAAAGATGCTATCACAATTAAGGGACAATGAAAAATGGTTATCAGATATTACAGATAGACTTAGAGATACTTCGAAGACAATTGGAGAAAATTTATTGAGTATGGAAGAAACAGAGAGCTTTGGAGTTAATTTTTCAAAGGACATTAGAAATGACTTAAACCGTCTTCGAAGCGACATAGTGACGAAAGATGAGTTGAGAGACCTTGTTGATCTTTGGAAAGAATATCAAGAGACTCTCGATAAAATTCGTATAACAATTTATCAGTTCATCAAGACTCAACTAGATTCCCCAACCATTCGGAAATTAACTTCCGCAATTCGAGATATAGATCTACCTTTTGATGAAATTGAAAGAAAAGACCTTCAAAAACAAATTGGCGCTCTCCGACAATTGAAAAGATGGAAAGAACAGGTTTTAAGTCAGCTCCACCATACCTTATCTAGTGAAGTTCTTCCTACAATTCCAATGGAAAATCCTTTTGATCTTAGACAAGAGAAAAAAGGAATAATTCAAATCCTTGAGAAAAGTAGTGCTGCAGAGACATTTGAATCAGCTATTACATCGTATTTTGAATACTTAGATAAAAAAACTAAAACCAGAGAAAAATTGATTGAAGAAATCGAGAGTATTCAGGTTAAGAACAAAGGTTTACTTGAGAAAGCGCGAAAGATATTGGGAACTGCTTCTTCATCAGGTTTGTCCATAAATCTTTCTTTTGATGATACAATGGCATATGAGAATGCATTACAATTATGGTGGGATTTTCAGCGTCTAATTTCAAATAAATTGGACCGTTTAGTAGATATTTCGAACTCAAATCTTATGACAACTGTTGAAGATTTCAAAACCATTCCAGAACCCTGGAGAGACTATTTTGGACACCTCTTCGAGTATGTCGATGAGCAGGCAGATGAAATCCAGAAATTGGAGAATATGGAAGATATTCTTAGAAAATATGATTATGTTATGAAAGAAATAAGATCGTTGGCCATTTCTGGTGTTGACAATATCCGTGGAAAAATGCATACTTCCCTTAACATTACAATTTCTCAGATAGGTGAAATTGCATCCATTCCTGATGAAGTACGCCTTGCAGTAGAATGGATTCGTGATCTAGACCCTGAACTGGAAACACCAGAGCGGATTGCACGGATAACTCGTGAATTAATTCATAATTTTGATAATGAGATTATTGCTCCTCTTACTGAAATCTTAATGAATGAAAGTAAGCTAGTATTGAAGTATATTAATGATTTGAAAACGCTTGGAATTGATGTTTTACAATATGTTGCTGATAATGTAAAGAAGTCATCTGAGATACTAACAAAAGCAGGAGATATTACAGTCAAAGATATTGCTGATGTTTTTACCTTAATTGCTGATATTAAGTTTAATCCAACAGTAAGTCGTGTTATTCGAGAACGTGGAAAAGAGGAGATTGAAGAAGTAAAAAAAACTGTAGAACTGACAGGAGATCTTTTTGGAACTGAAATAAAATCTCGTTTCAAAGATTACGCCTCAAATCTTGCCCATACAGAGGAAGCACTTGCAGCAGATGACCTAGGAATATTATGTCAGCAATTTCAATATCTTATAAGTATAGCTGACGCTGTTCGTCAAACTATGGTTTCTCTTGAAGCTGATGAATTCAAAAGAACTCAAGAGCGATTGACAAAAACATTACCATACTATCCCTCAGTTGTTGCCGTATTCGAGAAATTTACTGAGCAAACGTCAAAAGATATTTTTCCATATAAGGCATTCAAAGAAAAACGGCAAATTTTCAGCGAAACTTCTTCGCTTAAAACTGCTGCACAATTGTTAACTGAAATTCATGAAATTCGGGGAAAATGGGAAAATGAAGGCGTACCCACAATAAATCGTTGGCATAAAGCATTAAGAATGTTTATTTCAATGGTACAACCTACTTACAATAAAGATGAGAACCGAAGACAACTAGAAGAGATTCGAAAACGAATAAATGGTACATATACTCATAAACCTATCCAATCTTATTTGTACCATGCAGTAAGACACTATATTGAACAAATGCCAACTGAAGAGGATGAAGAAAGTTAAACGATAAAAGGTGAGAAAAATGTCCACCCCACACGACCTTGAATCAAGAGCTGCTGGTGTTGGCCAAGTTTTTGCAATCGGAGTAGGTGAATGCGGTTGTAATTTAGTTGGTTCTTATTTAGCTCGAAATCGGCCTGATGAAAAAAATGACGAAGGAGAGGGATTCTCTCAACGAGTACGAGAATATCTTCTGTTAAACACTGACCGTGGAGATTTAGCATCAACTCGATCTAAATACTCAATACCTAGTCGGAAAACATTACTTTATGGGAATGTAGACATTGGTGTTGGCGGCAAATTCATGGAAGGTTACGAATCAGTTAGAGAAGCAAGGGTAGAAATACTTAATCAACTTCAAACACTTGGATATGAAGGTGTTAGCGGTTTTGTTATCTTCACTTCACTTGGTGGGGGAACTGGCTGTGGTGGTACGCCCGCTTTGATAGAACTCCTTAGAGAAAGGTTTGAAAAAGAAGAGGGTCGTAAAATCTTCATTTATTGCTTTGGTGTTTTACCATTTTCAGGACAATCATCTGAAGCTGTCAATTCTGTTTGGGCACTCTCAAAATTACTCAGAAATCAACTTGAAGGCGGTTTAGGACCTGATCTTATCTTACTTCTTTCTAACCGAACTATGCTAAGTCGGGTCATGTCCTGGAGAAGAGGTGAAGCAGTTGATTTTCTAGAGCGTAAATTAGGCCAAGATATTGCTGATATTGCCTCTCTTACTGAGAAACAAAAAGTTCAGGATGCTAAAATGGAGGCAGCATTTACTGAACTTGTTAATCCACTAGCATTAGAAACAATTGAAACAATGTTATCTCCTGGTGTATTTGAACCTAATAAGGAAGTTTATCCAACTACTGATCTTGCTGATTATAGTAGGCGTTTAGATTCAATAGTAGTGCCTTCACTCTATTCTGATTTAGCTGTTTTTCCAGAATTAGGTAGTATGGAATCTCAATTCAAAATGGCGGTCGAATATACTGTTAAAAAATGTTCTCTTACCGATATGGGGAGTAATCCTCAAGCTGGAAGTGTATATGCAGTATTATCGGGACCTCGTTCAATTTCACGTTTAGAACATAGTCCATTCATTCGGGAAGGTGTGAATCCCTATGTTGCAAAGGGTGCGTCTATGCAGCCTACTTTTGTCTCTTATTCTGATGATGATGATATTAGACCAGCTTCACTACTATTATTATTTGGTCTCCCCAAAATCCCTGAGATTAAGGCTATTCTTGAAGAGGCTAAAGCATTAATTGCTCTTCACGATTCAGCTTCAGTTTTACAAGAACATTGGTTTATAAGAAGTAAAGGTATTGAGAAAGATAAACTTAAATCCTCAGTTGTTGATCTTGAACAGCTTTTTGGTCATTATATGTTAGAGAGTGAATCAGCTGCTGGTAAGAAGGGAGGGTAGTTGATTGAATGATGACCTTAAGCCGGATTCTTCAATTAAACCGGTTTCTTCTTCCCCTCCTCAAGATCCAATGAAATCTCAAGCCGACTCCGTTCAAACCATCCTTTTAACTCAAATTTTACAAACCCTTGTTTATATAGTAAATATTGAAGCACGAAGACTTGTTCGCTTAAATTTTGATGAATCTTTATTTGGAGGAATAGAAGAATCAATTCAAGAGATTAATGGTCTTAAAAGGATTATGGATTCATTAAAAAGATCCACCAGTACCATCGATCAAGTAGAATTATCAAATGAGTTTCTTGATGACACTATCATGTTCTTCAAAGGTTTACAAGAAAGGATAGAAAAGGAAATTGAGGCAGAGGTTGTTGAAATATCAACTGGCCCAAAATTAAAATTCTTTTCTCTTCTTGAAGAACCTGATGATCTTTGGGGGATAATTAAACGAGCTAATGATCTTATCGCAAGGTATGCTCATCTTTCTCATCTTACCTTACCTGCTTTCTGGCTTGAAGTAATAAAAGAACTCCACAGATACAACTCTGGTGACCATCTTTTATTGAAACGGGTCATTGAAACATTAAGTCTTGAATTAGAAACTATTATCGGTAAACTATTGAGAGAGGCACCTTGTTCAGGTTTATTACAAACGTTGAAACGTCGTTATGAATCTTCGATAGAATATTCTTCAGGTGGACCTGTTGTCTTACCCGAAGATCAAAGCAATATAAAAGCAGTTGTACACACATATATAGAAACTGCAGAAAAGCTTCAAGAAGGTATTATTGATTCTGCTGACTTACGTCGAAAAGCGGATTATGACGTTAAGAATTTTAGTTTAGGTGGAGGTGGAATAGAATCTAGGATTCCTAAAGTAGCTTATGATGTCGCTAATAATCTATTAAAATCAGCATCAGGTCTACCACCCCAAGATGAGCGTGGCCCTTATCTCTTGAATGCAATTTCGCTCATCGTAGCCCTAAATCAAGTTGTCATTGAATCATCTGATCTAAGCTCACTTCTCAAAGAACTAAAGATTTAAAATAGTTTTGTTCATATTTCATCACATGGTACAACTTCTATTTCTGACGTGAAGGTTGTTCCTTCTTGTAAAAGTCTTGTCAACGGACAATAGGTTAATGCTAGATCAAGGCTTTTTTTTGCGTAACCTAATGCTTCCTTAGGAACTAAAATTTTACCTTTTGAAGAGATGTTTGTGATATTGAACCTTCCCCTTTTCAGGTTCAAATCAATTTTAGTTTCAATATCACACTTAAAAATTTGCAATTCTCTTTTTTCGGTAAAACTAAGAAATGTATTAATAATACAAGCTCCAATTGATCCAATAAATAGTTCGTATGGACAAGGGTGTCCTGAGAGGACACTCTGGGTTGTACTTATTCCTATATTGTATTTATTGTTACGTACATTCATGATTCTCCCCTCTTTTGAGCTCCATGTGTTCTTAACATGGTAGATTAGTTCCTTTGGATATAAAGGTCGCAATTCCATCATTTACACACCTAAAAAATTCTGTCGCTTAGCTTCGTGAGCTAAAACTTCAAAAATAATACGGGCTGCAAGAATTGACGTGATATTTGATGGATCTATTGCAGGATTCACTTCTACTACGTCAAAACCCGCTATTGGCGAATTTATATTTTTTACAAACTCAAAAAATTCCCTTGGTGTTAGTCCATTTGCTTCAGGAGTACCTACACCGGGAGCAAAAGAAGGATCAAAACCGTCTACATCAATTGAGATATAGATTGATTTAAAACTTGAAGATATGTCATTTATAATATTTGCAATCTTTTTAGGATGGAATTGGTTGGGTTTAATTTGTTTGATACCTGTTCTTTTAGCAAATTGAACTTCTGCTTTAGAAACCGCTCTGGTGCCGATCTGAAATAACTGCTCAGACGAAAATTTTTCAAGGAAACGTCTAAACACACACGCATGAGAGTATTTAGACCCCATCCATTCGTCTCTTAAATCTGAGTGGGCATCTATAACTACAAACAATGATGAAGAGAACGAATCAAGGATTGAAAGGGTAATAGTATGTTCTCCTCCTAAGAGAACTGGGATTTGGTTTAATTCGAGAGTTTTTTTAATTGGTTGCTTGATTTTATTAAAATATTCATCCATATTCAATCCATAGATGTTACCGAGGTCTTTAATTCCCAGTTCTTCAATATCTATATCATTGTCAAGACTGTAAGTCTCAATATTTTCACTGGCAAGTCGTATTGCATTTGGAGCTAGAGAAGTACCTGGTCGATAGGAAGAGAACTTTTCAAAAGGCACTCCGATTATTGATGCAAAATAATTCTCTCTCCATTGATCAAAACATCCAAAAACAATGTTTGATTTCATTTAAATACTTCCAGAGAAACTCTTTGGATAACAAATGAAAAAAATACCTATTTGACGTAGTTTTCTTCTAACATCGCTTAGAATTGTCCTTTCAGCCTTTCTTCTTTTGTTGTTACTGCACGGATGGCAATAAAAAGACGATGTCAATTACCAATTAACTATTTCAATTAGCAGTTCAAACTAACAATAAGGTCCAGATCATGAGTGAGTTGACAACTCAAGCTGAACGATATGAGCAATTGTCTCGAAAGTTTACGTCTCTATATCATTCTAAAGATGAAGGCCAATATTTGGTTGTATCAGACCTAGAGGCAAAAATTGATGAGCTTGCGGAAGTTTTAACATCAGAACATTATCTAAAAAAAATGAATGATATATTCCAAAAAGATATGACTTTTTTATTAGAAATGGTTATCTCAACTGTTAGTCAAGATCGTTCATTAGTTATTAAACGAGTAAACTTTTTTGGATCAGATGAGGGCCTTTATCTCTTAAAAACACTTCCAGTGGAAAAAGATATTCAAAATCCTCAAAATATTATAGAAGATTTCCATATAAACTATGCCCAAAGATTTCGAGCGATTAAAAATCAAATAATTCAAAAATACTCAAGTAATCTTGCTGATTCGATACTTAAACTCCAGAAAACTTTCGGACTTCAGTTAACAGAAGAAATAGTATCAGGAGGAGAAGGGTTAGCAAGATCAGTCATTTCTTTACCAACTGAAGAGATTGAAAGAAACCCTGACTTTCTTTATAAACCAATATCATTGATTCGAATTCCCATTGAATTACAAGAGGATAGAATCCCGGTTGAACCACGTCTTATGGAACTTATTGATGATGTCCCCCTAAGCCAACCCGGTCGAGATTTGATCGAAATCAACACTGGAGTAATTTTACAGGAAATTTTTACATTTTGTTCAAGTTTATTAGCAAGTATTCATAAAAGATATTCCTTGAATGAACAACAATCGCTTCTTAATCTTTATAGTTCATATGTTAATGGTTTAAAAGACATCATTGGATCGGGTTCTATTGATTGGGTAGCTTTATTACCCCAAATGAAAAACCTTGTCGAAAAAATATCGTTAGAGAAACAAGATGATGTTTCAGAAGAGAAAGAGACACATGAAATGTTAGAATTTGCTCGAAGACGTTCTACAAGCTTTCTCATTTACAAATGGTATGAGAAATTTGTAAAAGAAAGTATAATTATCATTCGAAAAAAAAACAAACAATCAATTCTTGACTTCATTTCTCAGTCTGATGACTTAATTTCTTTGACAAAAGATCAAACACATACACCGGAAGAAATTCTGGATGATTTTTTAGAGGATTTCCAAAAATTTGAGGAAACACAGGAGACAGAAGATAGAGAGCCTGCTATTCGGAAACTCCGATCCTCAATTCAAGGAAGAATTATTGAATCGAGATTACTCGAGGAATTTACAAAATACTGTATCCAAACTATGCATGTTTCTTGCAACATTAACCCTATGAGTTTTGAACCTAATCGAAATGTCTCAAAACTACTTAGTAATCTCGATGAGTTTCGTAAAAGTGATAGCTGGGACCCCAGAGAAATTGAAAAAACAAGACAATCAATTAATCTAGTAAATGAGGATTTAAACAATTTAAAACCCCGACGAATCACAACAGAAGATCTTGATGGATTATTTGAATATCTTAATTACTGGGGGATTGATCCACCAGGCGGATCATTATTACATTCAGGAACAATCTTTTTTTCATTTGCTGAAACTCCATGGTTAATGTCCTTTCAATTAGATCGTTTGAAGGGATTAATTGGTTTAGTCTGTTTACAATCAACCAGTGAAGAAAAGGAAATTACGGAAGACCTACATGACTACCGATCACTTCAAGCGGTTATTTCAAGATTAAAAGATCAATTTGAGGATTGTAGGAAAATTGTTGTTCCAATCCCTGAAGAACCGTTAGAAGACGTTTCTGAAGAAGTAGTTGAAGAGGTACCAGAAAAAGAACCTATTATTATATCTGATGAAATTAAACCTTCTGAATCTCCTTTTGATGATGCCAAATTAGAAAAACCTGAAGAATCAAAAGATGAGATACAAAAAGAGCCACAATTGGATTCTAACAACGGATCAGAAAATGAAATCCTAGAAAATCAAAATGATAACTCGGTAGATAAGGATGTGACCTAATAATGCTTACTGATCCCTTTGCTGATGAAGCAAGAAGGAAAGCAGCTGATCGAAAAATCTCAGCTCTCACTCTGGACAGTTTTATTTCATACCAAAAAGAACCGTTATCATTACTTGAGGCGATCCTACGTTATTCTATTGATGATATAAGGATACATGGACTTTCAGATAGAGATGAAAGACAAATTATGGAAGAATTAGAGGTTCTCTATGGAGAATTAATGAATTTTGAAATGAGCCTACTTAAATACTTAATAAACCTCTATGAGGATCCTGACAAAGAGCAAGAATTACCACATTTCATGTTTCATACTGTTTCTCATCTTACTGATGATGCAAAGACAATGCCAAGGGATCTACGGTTGTTCAAAGCCAGACTCGTAGGTTTCGTTTTGAATAATAGAGAAAAAGATGGAAAAGCAAGTTTAGATTATGTAAGATCCTTTATTGCGTCTCAATTACGCTATTCTATCGAACAAGGAAAATTTGAAGAATTGTTACATTCTCTCATAGGAAGAAATCAATTATTACAAGAATTAGAAGCCGCTGGATTTGTCAGACAAATAGTTGAAGATGATGATGACACATTTGTTAATACAGCTCTAAATCGTTTGATCAAGGTAGCAACTCTTGGATATGATGATCTTAAAGAAATTGTAGGGAGCGCAGACACAATAAAAAGATTAGAGAAATTCTATGACCTTCTCTACGAAAAAACTGGTCGAGATTATTTCAATATGGATCGCGCTATGCGAGAAAAGCTCTTAGATAAATACTTCTCAAGTTTGATGCAATTTGGAGATCGAAAGAATGACCTAGTTCTAGACGAACTTGCTTCATTTTTATTTCCAACGGCTGGAAAGAGAGAATATGTTGGAGGAAAAATAGATAAGATATTAAAATTCCTAAAAGAAGCAGAGAGTGTTCATGAAAAGGTACAAACAAGCGGTATTGTAATTTCTCCTGAAATAGAACATGATTATGTTTCATTAAGTAGAATTTTGATGAGTATATTCCATTATGGAACCTTTGATATTTTTATCCCATTCATTGCGTTTAGGGACTTCTTAGAAGTTATTTACGATCGTCAGAGTAAACTAGCAATGATTCTACATAAGAGACATGGATTGGGCGAATCAATCGTCCGTAAACAATTAGTAATTACTTTTAAGGAAATTTTAATTTTTATACGGGATTTCTTGGGAAATAGAGTACAGGAATCAGTTTCTTACCTTGTATCGATTCTTTTTCGAAAACCTCAACGTGATATGCTTTATTTTATGGCTACAGAAAATTCGGAAATTCATCGTGATTATGGAAATCCAAGTAAAGAGATAACTTTCTTGGATGCCATTAACGATTTAGAAGATGATGAACAATTATGGATTGCATCTGAAATCCTGGTTTCATTTTATATTAATGAAAAAATCCGGATAAAGGAAGAATTAGAAGAAAAGGTTGATGAACAGGAAGAAATGTCTGAAGTCGAAGTTGCTCGTGTTACTTTTGAATTACTAACTAGAGCTGTTCATCGGTTTAGAATTTCAATTAAATCTTCAGCTAATGCTATTTTATTAGGACCTCGAGCTGAATTTGAATTAATAGAATCGTTAAAATTTTTCCTTGAAGAAGGTGGCGATCCAAAACTCTTTAACCGAGAATTTGAATTTGCAGGTCAAAAATTAACAATAGCTGGTGAGTTAAGAGATGCATTTGATGAAACTGGTTTTGAAATGGATTTGAATCAGTTTTTGTTGGAATTTGATGGAATATCATCTTCAGTAATCAAATCAAGTAAGCTTCAACTATCAGAGAAGTATGGAAAAGATTTATTGGATCTTATGAACGCTGTAATATTTGTTTCTAAAGTAAAACCAGTTCTTAGAGGGAATATATCTGATATCCAGTCAACAGTATCTTCAATTCTCCCAGCATTGAATAAGCATCTAAGAGCAGAAACATTGAGGACCAGAGAATTCCTCAATGACCTATTGAATTATTGTTCGCAGGTAGGAAAACTATACTTCAAATTCGAAGCGTTTCAACATGTACTTCAAAGAATTATTGAATCTCGTAATGCTGATTTAATGGCTACTAGTTCTCCTGAAGACATTATTCACGACATCAGGACTCAAGGAAGGAAACTGAGTCCATTTACAAAAACCATTGATGCTATAGGTAGTGAAGTCCTCTTCGATAAACGAAGTTATCTTTCTGATAATCAAATTCGTGAATTAGTAGAAAAAATGAAATCTTCAGTTCGGAGGGTTATCGAAATTACACAAAAAGTCCAGAGAATGCAACGTAGATAATCCTTGAAGGTTTATTCACGATATTTCACTTAATAAATACGAAGGTTGTTTTTTTGAGTTCGTTTCCTCATTGATAGCCTTGTTAATATTGCTACTATAATATAATAAGATATTAATGTTAAAACCAGTTCAATTTTTTCTTCTATGAAGATATAATAATAATAATAGGTGACAATAGCGAAAAGGCAAAGAATAGACGCTATAATTGGGATAATAAGTCGATGATCTGTTTCTCCTTGTGTTTTTAATCTGACCGCACTTACATTTACTACAAGAAAATCTGATAAAAATGCAATTGCACCAAGAGAGGCGAGAGTTTCAAGGTCAGCAGAAACGACAAGGAATAAAACTGAGATTGCTATAATTCTCAGGGAAAAAGAGGGAATTCGTGTTTCTGGATGTAGTTTAGCAAATTTCTTTGGGAGCATAGAATATTCATCAGAGCCCATAGAATAAGCCATTCTTGAGGATCCATAGAGTGATGCATTGAAAGCACTTGCAGTAGAGAAAACAGCTCCAATTGCTATTAAAACAAAACCGAGGCTACCGAAATTACCTAGCATGGGTTCAACAGCAGCAGCTAATGCGTATTCGGCAACTTCTGCATCTTGGAACTCAGTATATAGTAAATTTCCAACAGCAACAAGAGCTACCAAAATGTAAATAATCCAAACTATTAAAATAGATCCGTAAATTGATTTCGGAAGATTTTCCTCAGGATTATTCATTTCTTCAGCTGAATTTGAGATGAGTTCAAATCCTTCAAATGCACCAAACGTCAAAACTGCCGCAAGAATGATCACAGTATGACCTTCGGGGAAAAAACCTCCATTTGAGGTATCTAGATTCTTTGTTCCGACATTAAAAAGAGCAATCGTTCCAACAATGATAAAAAAAGCCAACACTAAAACTTTGGTTAAGACGATTCTCCTTTGAAGGGATGCAGATTCCCTTGCGCCTTTCATATTTAATCGGAGAAAACTAAAAATTAAAACAATAGAAAGCCCAATTCTAATCAAGACACGATATTCTTCTAATTCAGAAAATGCAAGAATTACAATTGCTGCTCCATATGCTCCAAAACTAAATGCATAAAGACTACACATCACCACGTAACCCGATAATAATAACCAACCAACAACCCCACTCAAATAACGAACTTTAAAAGCTTCATAAGCGTAAATAAAACTTGCACCAGCTTTTGGATGCCGAACAGCTAGTCGAGCGTAACTATGACCCGTTAATATAGCGATAATACCTCCAAAAACGAAGCTTAGTACCACTGCTGGCCCTGCAATACCTGCTGCGATACCCAGAACACTAAAAATTCCTCCACCAATCATTCCTCCAATACCAAGCGCTAAACCATCTTTAAAATCGAGTTCACGTGATAAAGTTATTTCTGATGTCAGTGAATGGGTTTCAAAATCATCTATTGGAGGATTAGCCATATAAAAACCTCTAAGCAAAAATATACGCAACATGGCAATCCAGAGGAGATTTTTCATTAATCTCCCAAATTGAAGACTTTTTTAATCCTGAAATAGAATACGAACCTCTTACACCATAACAAATTAAATCTCCTTGTCTTTTTGTTGCTAAGTAACTTAATGCTCTTGCTTCTGAGTGTCCGAAAACGATTTCAGGTTCTATACTTCTTCCAAGATTTTGACGATACATTCCTATGCAGTGAAGAAATTCTTCCTCGACATCATGAATAAAATCCTTTGCAGCTCTTATTGGAACAATATCTGGGACTAAAACCACTCGGACTCCATGAATCTTAAAATCTGGAGCTGATGATGAACTTGTCATAGCAGATGCAAGTCTAATAACAATATGATCTAATTTATCGCATTTATTCAAAGAAACAATGATATTTTGTTGCTTCCATGGTCGGAATTTTTCAAATGGATCACGACTTGTTTGAACTACTGCCAAACACGGTCTGTTTTTAATTCTAGCAATTGATACGACATTTGAAGTTCGAAAATCCGGTAAAAAACCTTTTCGTCTTCTTGAACCGATTACAATTAAGTCATAAGACTTGTTTTTCAACTCTTGAGTTATTTTTTGACGAGCTGAGTTCCCCTGGACTTTATTTATTGATGTGGAAACATGTAGACGCTCTGCTAATTTCTGAATTGGTTCTAGGATTTTTTCAAAATTAAACTGTTGATCCTGGTTTCGCTTCACAACATGCAAGATATCTACTTTGGCTCCACTAGCTTCTGCTTGGTAAAGGGCGAAATGAGCAGCGTACCTTTCAGCTGGGAATCCTCGAATAGGAAGAAGAATATTCTCCGTTAAACATCCCCACTCTTTATTAACAGGCTGGCGTTTCTTCATACTAAGAATAAACCGCATTAATGGTATTTTTAAGACTGATGGACTGACCTATACATAAGAGCACTTTGAGGGTTAATAATGACAAATTGTGTCAAATGTGGCCAATCTACTACTCAAGCTATTCTCTTAACAGAAAATGGAAGCGATTCTAAGGTATTCTGCTTAAATTGTGCCGTGGATAAACCTCTTACTTCTGTACCTGCAGAAGAAAAGACTATAACTCTATCTTCCTCTAGTATAGTTGAAAAGGGAGCTCAACAAGAATTATCGATAGAAGAACATAATAAATTAAGAACACTCAGTAAAGATCTTGAAATGCTCGCGGGGGAATTTCCTTCTTTTAACAATCAAACTGATATTTTAGGTATCCCCACGTTTAGAAAAAATTGTTCTATTTGTTCAAACACCTTAAAACCAAATCAAACCTGGTTCTTACCGAACATTAGAACGAATTTAACTGGGGATCTTGAAATAAGAATATGTACTCAGTGTAGAAAGCAGAAAACGGTTCGTTCACTTTTAAATGTTCTAGAAAATATCATAGAAGGAAAGAAAGTAACCAAACAACAGAAATTAATGAATAATGTTGATCTAGAAACTAAACTCCATGAAGTTTCTAATTTAATTGTTAATTCAATTAATACTGATCCTTATAACAAAAAAGAGGTCAAAGAATTACGTGAATCTTTTTTTAACCTATCCCTTGATTGGAATATTTCTATTATTGAACAGGTTAGACAATGGCCTCAGTATTATACCGCTATAATCGACGAAGTCAGAGAAAATGAGGAATTACAACTAAAACTCTCTAAACTAACTGAAATTGCTAATGAAATTTCAAATTTGGCAGAAAAACAACTAATGGAAAGAGTTTCAAATGTTGAACCTTATAATATTCTTGAAGAGGTCCCTATACTAGCAGTTCAAGTCGCAGAAATTCATTGGGCTCGAGAAAAGAGGGAAATGATGAGAACTGAAATCTAATTTTTAAATATTTTAAGGTTATAAAGGGATGGACTGGGTTAAAAGGTCCTCAATCACTTCTGCTTCGGTGTTATGTCCTTTCTGTTTTAGTTTCAAGAAACTCTTCTCAAAATTCTCTTCCATTGATGAAATTACTTCTAAAGCAACTGATTTATCGCCATTTGCATTAAGAAATTCCGCTAAGCCTAATAAAGTCAAATAATTCAACTTGTTTAGTGAATCAAATGCAGCAGTTCGAAGAAAATGATCTTCAGAATTTAATACTTCTAATAAATGTTTTACAGCCTCTTTTTGTCTTGTATCTCCGAGACTATAAACCGATTGTAGTTGCACAAAGTCATCCTCATGTTCCAATAATTTCACTATGAAAGGAACTCCTTGCTCACAACCTGTTTTCGCAATAGTATCAATTAGCATACACACGGTTTCTGGATCCTCTAATTTTGTCTCGGCAGTTTTTATAAGCATGGAACATGATGTAGGTCCAATTAAAACTAAGGATTTCGACGCTTGACTTTGAATCATTTGTTCCCCATTAATTAATAGATGAATGAGAGGTTCAATTGCAGATTCGTCACGAATGTTTCCAAGAGCCCATGTACAAACGAGTTTTACTTTATCATCTTGATTTTCAAGATGATTGATTAAAGTAGAAGTTGCTTTTCTATCTCCTATAAATCCTAAACCCCAAGCTGCTCTACCTTGAATTAAAGGGTTTTCACTTTCCTCTAAATAGTTAAGTAGCTCTGGAACAATCTCTCGTTGACAAGCTACCCATTCAGTTTCAATATGGCATCTAAAGAGTAATTTCTCAGGAAAGGTTGCCACAGGACGTGGCATGCAGGTAAACTGGAATGGTTGTTTTTGTAGAAACGGACAATTTACTTTAGTTTTTACATATGGAGTTTTTGTTCTTCGAGAAACTTGGTTATAGGTCATTATTACTAAAAATATTTTTATTACTCCAACTAATCGGAATGCTAAAATCTCAATAAAATTAATTAAGAAATTTAATCCAAATATCCCAAAGCTTGATACAAAGCCTTGAAAAAATCCTGAAAAGATTAGCATGAGTAAAACAAGGGTAATAATTCCATTTGCAAATACCAATATCAAATCATTCATAAAATTGGCTTCATTTGCTGCTTGTAGAAGAGCGTTCTCTCTATCTTCCTCGGTTGTAAGAAATTTATTTGTTCCCGGTTGTTCCTGTAACTCTTCAGTCATAATTCAGCTTCACCCAGATCTGAGAATCCCAACGATATTAAGCAAAATTAGATTTTTCGCTTTTAACGCCCTTGTGTGAGCAAAAAAAAAAGACAATAAAATTCTATAGTATTTATTTGGAATCTTCTACACATCACTCAAAAAGATACGAAGTATTAACTGGATTGAATTAAAGCTTAACGACCATCTCACACCCATAAACGAACCTTATCCAAATCATCAAATATTTTATTCTACATTAGGAGGATATATAATGAAAACAGATGCAATAAGCCCTGCAATAATTCCTTTAATAATTTTAGGACTTTTTATTGTAGCGTCGATTTTTTGGTTTGTATTTGACATACTTGAACTAACTTTCCTTCTTTTTGCGCTTGGAGCATTTATCGGTGTCTTTTACATTGGGAAAGAGTCCAAAAAGGATAACACTAATTAATATAAATTCAACTAAAATGTTAAAGATCAAGATAAAAATTATGGGGAATTCAGATGTTATTTGATCTCTAGAGTAAACATACTCTGCAATATCAACATAAAATAATCCTCAATACATTTCAAGGAGAGAAGAAGGAGAAACAACTAGAAGATTTATCAAAAAAGAAAAATCCTATCGATTGCTTGAAATAAAAAATTAGAATGACCTACAATAGTTTTTGAGAGCTTCTAAGGTGTTATTTTCTTGAAAATCCAAAAAATTTTCGCAGTATTAGGTATCTCACTCCTTTTGGTATTATTTCTTTTAAATTGGGAGAAAATCTTTGAGGGATTACAAGATGCTGATTATCTTTTACTCACAATAGCTGTTGTTATATGGTTTTTCGGAGGATTTATACGGGGTTTTCGTTGGTATTACCTCTTAGGGACTATTGAAGAAGATAAAATAAGTCTCTTTTTTGCAGTTAAGGCACTTTATGGTGCTTTTTTTCTGGAAACAATAGGACCAAAAATAGGATCTGACTTATATCGGGGAAGCCTTCTTTGGGTGGATAGAAGAATTGTTTTCTCTAAATCTTTTGGTGTTATAGTTTTTGAACGTTTCTTAGATTTCTTTCTAAAGTTAATTATTGCTGTTGCGGGAATATTCCTAATTGGAGAAGCAGTTTCAGAGTTAGGAGGGGGAAGTACGGCTGCTATCCTTTTCTCGTTATTTCTCCTCTGTGGCTTTGCAGTTTTTCTCTACATTTTATCTAAAGAGGAGGTAGCTACTAAGATTTCAGAGAAATGGATTAAATTAGTAGGTCCTAGTAAGGATTCAGTTGCTGGAAAGTTTGATCCAAGTGAGCTTTCAAGATTGGCTAATACATTTGTATCCTTAGCTAAGTCAAAGACGTGTCTAACAGTTTCTGGAATCTTAACTATTTGTATCTTCATTACAGATTTTCTTGTTTGGATTTTTGTTTTTAGTTCAGTGGGTGTGAAAGTAGATGTTTTTAAATTAGCTTTTATAATGTCTGTTGTCACTCTCGCAGTTTTTGCTTCCATGTTTCCAGGTGGCTATGGAGTAAGGGAAATTGCTGGTTCAATTGCATTAGTTTGGGCTGGTGTAGAAACTGAGCTTGCAATAACGGCTTTTTTGGTTTTACGATTGTTTAATTTATTGATAAATATAGTGGTAGGTGGCTTATTCTTTATAGCAACTTCAATGACAAAAAATGATGAAAAAAGCGCTGAACTTAATTTAGATGACAAAAATCATGATACTAATGGGAATTTTAAATAAGGATAATAACTCCGATAATGGTCAATGAGAATAAAGGACAGAAAAATTAGGAGCTTACTGATAAAAAATGTCCAATTTTAAAACATATATGCCCGAGGATCACATGGAAAACTTGTATAGTTCTAAAAATCCGCTTGTACGATTTGTGCAAAATAAAAGATTGAAAGAGATTGTAAGAGTAATTCCAGGGAATACCAAGTTAAAGATTCTCGATGCTGGATGTGGCGAAGGACACTTACTAGAAAAATTATACGAGGAGTGTTCAAAAGGTCATTTGTACGTTG
>JAEOTI010000220.1 GCA_016839955.1 Candidatus Hodarchaeota archaeon
GGTTTCTGAAACGTTCTAGATTTGATCTTACAGGCGCTCTTGAAGATTTTAAGAATGCAAGTTCAATGGCTAAAGAAAGAAGTATGACTAAGCTCGTCCAGATCATTAAAAAAGAGATTCAGAAAACCACAGACCAAATAAGTATGATACAGAAACTCCAGGAAATCTCTCAGGAAAAATATGAAGAAATTCAAATCAATGAATTCATTTCCTACCTTAAAGATGTCCAAGAACTCAGACAATTTATGCAATGAAGCTCATTTTCAGACTATTGTCCCAGAGATCTGGGACGAAAACCCCCCTAGTTCTGGGGTAGTTATTAACCAAGAATATAATAAATTTCGTTTAGGAAGTATAGTTTACAGGGCGCTCAATGCAACTCGTTCAATATCTTGTGTCTTCTTAACTGTATACGACTGAAGATCATAATTCATAATTTTTTTTAAAATCATGATAGAAATAGACTATTTATCCTAAGACGACTTGTTTGGCTTCCTGCATGTAGTCCAAAATCTCTCGCATCTGTAATTGTTCGTATGCCCCTGGGGACAATCGCATGAGACTTTTGAGTTTATCTGTGTGTTCAATAAGTTGGTTCAGTTCTTTTCGTGCTCTTTGAGCAATTGGTTGAATTCCCTGTTCTTGAGCAAGGAGTTCGGTTAGTTTGAATTGCTTAATAGCTCCCTCAAGATCAAATTCTGATCGTTTTAAGAGAGCCTGGATGAAGCATGTACCAACATAAACCCCATGAAGATTTTCTCGTTTACTCAATTGGATAAGGCTTTGCAATAAATCGTTAATCTGGTCCTTATATTGTGATTGGCTTGTAAGGAGGTACATTTGGACATAAATTTGAACAAGTAATTCGAGACTATCGACTAACATTTCAAAATGGGGAAGCTGTTTTGCTAAATCCTTTGCATCATTACTACAACTCAATGCTTGAGGAAAATCAAGTTGCCTTAATTTTAAAAAGCTTTTAGCAAGTAAATGTCGTAAAACAACTTCTTGTATTCCAGTTTTTTGAGCTAGTTTAGCTAATTCTTCAACTTGCTTATCTGCATCATTGAGGTTCTCCTGTCTTAGTAGAACTCGTACCAATTGGTGGCGAGCATCTGCAATGTATTGTGGATTACTTTTTTCCAAATGTAAATCTAAACTTCGCTGAAGGACATCTTGGGCTTGTTCTAACTCTCCACATCTCACATATACATTTCCAAGATTGATCAAAGCCGTGGCGATGTATTGGGGAGTTTTAAGTTCTTCTCTTATCGCAAGACTCCTCAGAAAACATTCTTTAGAATTATTGTAATCTCCTCTTTGGAAATAGACATTTCCAAGATTATTTGTTGATACAGCTATACCCTCAGCATCATTCAGCTTCTCATAAATGATGAGACTTCGTTTGTGACATTCTTCTGCGTGACTTAAATCCCCTCGTTGCCAATACACATTCCCCAAATTAGTCAGAGAGCCTGAAATGTTACTTTGATCATCAAGTTTCTCTCTTATAGTTAAACTCCTTTTGTAGTAATCTTCAGCTCGATTAAGTTTACCATGTGACCAATGAACATTTCCAAGATTGTTAAAAGCAGAACCTAGTCCCTCAAGGATTACAGGCGATTGTTCTGCCAATTTTAAGGCTTCAAACGCTTGGCGTTCAGCATTTTCTAGTTGTGCTAACCGTAAAAAACACATACTTCGTTCATTTAATCCTTTGATTCGTTCATGTCGTTCATCAGGTCCCAATTGATCAAAGTAGTTGTCTAAAAGAGCAAGGGCATCCTTAAATTTTCCTGATTTGCGCAGGTCCCTCACTTCTTTGAGGATTGAGGTTGGTAGCATACTTTTACTCATTCGGGTTTGCTAAAATGTGTTACTTCATAGGCATCTCTTTTCTGAATTTGAGAAACCTAGAGAAATTGTGAAGGAATCAATGATAAACAAAATATAAATTAAATGGAATCCCCTTCCTTTTTAAATAAAAGGGGACTGGATTTTCAATTTAACGGGCACTTAATGCTACTCGTTCAATATCTTGCTTTTTCTTAACGGCATGAGATCTAGGATCATTATTCGCTGCCCAAATGAGTTCTTCTGCCAAAATTAGCGAAGTTGGTTTAATACTATTGAAGCTCTGCTTTCTTACGGCTTCAGCGAGTAGTCGAAGGGCTACATCAACGCGGCGTTGTGGGGCGCTGTCGACAGAGCTCGGATATACTACGCCACCGTAGGAAATCCTAGTGGTCTCTTCTCGAGGAGCTGAATATTCAATGGCACGAACAAGTTGCTCGATTGGATTTTTACCAGATCGTAGCTCCACGATCTCAAAGGCTGTTTTTATGAGTTTTAGTGTCCTCATTTTTTTTCCATTGCTCGAGCCAGACTTTTTTCCGCCTTCTTTCTTTTTTTTCGGCGTGTTCATCAGCCGATTAGCAAGCCTTTCAACGATATGAACTCGCGATTTATGAAATCTCTTTTTTTCGTGTCTGCCACCTGAAAGAGGTGTTAAAACATTGTATAATTGGATGTATCGTCCTAAGCCAGGGTCATGTACTTCTATTTCGCTGCTATCCCACCGACCAAAGACTATAATCTCGTCGTAAAGCATAATATATCCCCGGTTCTAACGTGTATCATCCGATCTTTCTAAACTTAAAAGACTTGTTCATTTAATCTTTCAAAAAGGCATCTAGGGCAGGTTTTGGTGGAGTCCAGTAAGAAACAATCTCATCTGATTTAACAAAGTCTCGAATTTTCTTTGCATCATCTGTTCGTTTCCATTCTGCTGATTGTTCGAGAGCTTTTGATTCACAAGCAATGCTTACTAAGTTAGTGAATCCATTTTGTTTAAGTACAGAAAGAAAAAGTTTCCAAGGAACACCATCTCCCTTTCCTAATGGTGCATGGGACTTCTCACCTGCACTTGTCCGAAAAATACCTGAAATGTGGATTGGGAGACGTCTGTGAGAAGAAATATCCAAACGGGATTCAATCTCAGTGAAACGGGATTGAATGGAATCAAATGATGTTACATGTCCGCCTCTTGCAAAGTCATGAGCTATGTCCCACGTAAAAAGTGTATTACAATGTTCTGCAAGTTCTAAAATTTCATGAAAGGACCCCAATGAATTTACTTTCCCTGCAACTTCTGGGCAGTAATCAACTGAGATATTACGATCATTTCTAACCTCAATCATTTCTTTAAGTATAATTTTTGACCTTTCCAATCCTCTTCGACCAGGTCCACGAGAACCACAGTGAAAAGTAATATGCGTAGCCCCAATTGTATGAGCCGCTTTTGCAGTTGCTGTCATGGAAGCTTTTGCGAATTGCGTTTTACCAGGCTCATAAGACGTTGTTACAATTGAATATGGTGCGTGAATCGAGAAAATTAAATTTGATTCTTGTGCAATGGTGCGTAATTTTGAGCAAATGTCTTGATTAGGAAAAGGCGCGCCAGGTTTCCCTTTTGACCAATTTAAGGTACAACGTTGAAAACCAAATTCTATGTAATTTAAATTATTCTCTGGGATTTGTTTGATTGTAGATTTGATATTCTCAAAACTTGTAAGCCCATGAAAACCCTGTGAGATACCAACACATATTTCATTAAGTTTAGGCATTGATTTTGCTTCGAGAAGCTTTACCTGATTTTATACTATTCTTTCTTTTGGAAATCCTAAAGGTCTCTATTTCTACCAAAGGTTCTTGAAGAAATAACAGATATCAAAAAGTGTTTTCTTTTATTCCTTCTGGTGGTGTCTGTAATCGTTCTATTCATGTTGGCTGAGAATATGAGTTTAAGTAAGAATACAGTCACTAAATGTAAAGATTTTCGAACTGAAATCCTTGGTGAAACTAAAAAAACTGCATGGGATAAACTTCCACTAGGAAAACAATTGCAATGCTGTAGTGAATGTCCCCTTCGTCCGTATGATGAAGTTTCTTGTTCCTTTAGATGGGGACGTATACAAGATATTGCATCACTAAAACTCGGAACTTATACAGTCCTTCGGTGGGTATTTTCCGGTAAAGGACCATCTCACGAGTTTAAGTTTCATCCATATTTGGGTGCAAACCCTATTAGTGATATTATTTATGAAACCATAAAATTTATCAAAAACTGTGAACATATAGATCCTCAAACTCGCCCTGAGGAATTCAGGGAAGATCTCCAGGAAATTTACGCATTAGGACCCTT
Source organism: Candidatus Hodarchaeota archaeon (assembly GCA_016839955.1). The sequence continues at coordinate 4,205 of JAEOTI010000220.1, forward strand.
TGAACCGACAAACATGGATTTTTCAACAATGGAAGGGAAAGTCAATATAATAATTAGCTATTGTCTATTAGATAGAGATCTTGAAAAACCTTTGAAAACTAAAGATATTAAACAAATACTTCCAGGAATAGAAGCTCTTTTAGCTTTGAAATATGAATACTTAGCAAGTCAAGAAAAATGGAATTCTGCAAGGCCTCATGTCATCCTCGCGATGTTACTATGGAGACAATATTTGAAAATGCTTAAAGTCAGTAATAAGGCAGAATTTGATTTTTATTTTTCCTTATAAGGTGGTGAACGTCTCTCTTGATTGTTTTATGTGGATATATTGATCTAACAAGTGGATTAGCCTGGGAAATATGGGAGAATAAAGAACGAAAATTGGATGTTGGTATGAGTTTAGTAGGGCCCTTAATCTACGCATTGGATGCGTTTGTTAAAGAACTGACATTTAGTAAACGAGGATTCTCAGAAGGGGCTTTAGAAGACTTACGAATGATTCTGTATCAGCCACCCGAACCAAAAAAAGGAGACTATTTCTATGTAGTTTTCCAGCATTTGTATGATAGTATTGATTACACACATCGTAAAATAAAACTCGTAGACAATGTTATAGGCGAACATCTTAGTGCAAATGTTTTCAATCCTCCAAAAGACTCTATAAAAAATGCTATTGATATTTTAAAATTTACACAGAAATTCCCTGAAGGGTTGATTACTGCTGAGGAATATATCGTTCAAGAAAAAATGACTCAGCTTGAAGAGAAAGGAGTAATATTTCTTGATCTATTTCTTGCAGACATTGATGAAGGGCTTATGATCGATTTTGTAGAGAACGATCTCATTGAAAAAACACCAAATAGACTATTTCATGATTTGCTGGCGTCGGTTCAATTTGAAGATTCATTGTACTTAGAAACTATTGCAGATAAAAGAGTAATAAACGGTCTTGCATTAGAAAAACAGTCTGGAATCCTTGAAGGCTGGATTGTTCAGTCGATTAAAGACAAAGTACCCACGGATTTCTTCATTGTAGCATATTTTGTGTTTAATCCAAGCAAATGCTCATGTCAGGAAATTAAAGAGGCTATAAGTTCTATATCAACTAATTTCTATGAAAAAATCAAGGATCATATTCAGGAATCTCCGATCTGGAAGACATCTTAATTGTTTAATGAAGTCAAAATAAAAATCTCGACTAAATTCACCATTCTATATAATATTTCAGAAAAATAGCATTCGAATACCAATATTAATTTCTATTTTGCTGTTAGAAACATCAATATTATTATCCTATTAAAATCCCAATTCAATAGTCCTTGAATCGAGATTAAAATTCTCTCTTACTAAAATTTAATTCAACTTTTCCAGGGTTAAACAATGATAGATTGTGGCAATAAGCGAAGAATCGTCTTTGCTGGTCAAAGAGGAGCTGGAAAAAGTTCCCTTCTGGAATTAATCGCACAATCCTTTCCTTGTAGCGTATCTAATAATGAAGTCAAAAATTCTAATGATTTTAATCCATTTCCTCGTTTTTATGACTTAGAAGAACCCCAAAATAAATTTGAGTTAGAAAAATGGAAAAATGAACTTACAACATTTACGGATGCAATTATCTTCGTAGTAGATGGAGAAAATCGGGAAGAATGGCAAAAAGCTGGAGAATTACTTAAGGAATTAATAGAAACAATCGATCCATCTATTCCAATTGCGCTTACGATTCATAAAATAGATCGTGGCAAACCAGATTTTGCTGAGTTATTCGAACATCTTGCCCTTTCTGAACTGCTTGAAATCTCTCAAGCAAGTGTTAGGATTTTTTACACTAGTACAAATGGTAACCAGGATATAACTCAGTTTTTAGATTGGTTAGGAGAACAAATCTGTTTCTTTCCTCGCATTAGTTCTGATACTCTGTTCCAAATAATAGTTTTTCGTGAATCAGGAGTGCCAATAGCATTAATCGGATCCAAAGATGAAAAGACCCCAAATTGGCATAATGCCTTACTGGCCGCAGCTTATTCGGCAATAGATCAATTTTCATCGAGATTTGGAGTGGGAAGCAGTATAAAAACCTTAACGTTGACAAGTCCTGACCTTGATCCTCGTTTACTCCGAGTATCTCGAGTTATTTGTGATCCATTTCGGGTTGTCTTAATAACTCGTGGTGTACCACCAGAAATTGTCTTTCGATTTGGTGAGTATACTGGGAATTACTTTAAAAAAATGCATATTGAAACCAAAATTGAAAAAACAAGGCAATATACAGTTCCTAGTTTTTTTGATAAACTCACAGAATCAATATCTTCCGCTTGCCCTTGTTTACCAATAATTAAAACAACTAAAAAGGAGCATATGTGGCCAAAATTAGAATTATTACAAAAACAAAAGATTTAGAGTGAAGTGATACTAAATTAATATAAATTGAGCCTAATAATCTTATTCAATACGAAATCTAATATCAATTCTCTTAGAGGTCCTTTAAAATGCCGGAAAAAACGATTGAGGACTTATCTTCTGGTGATCTTCCTGAAACAGAACTAAATCGATTATTAGTCGACTTTATGCCGCTCGGTATGTTCACTGCAAACAGTTCAGGAAAAATAACTTTTCAAAATCGAATTTTCTCAAATCTATTTGGTGGACCTTTAATTAATGTTTTCGAGGACAACGCAATTAGAGAAGCTGGCCTTGATATAGTATTCAAAGAAACTATTACAAATGGACTCGGAACGACATTTATGGGTCCTTATAAACAATATACAATTAACGTTTTGACAACACCAATAATTAGTCCGAAAAATGGTACAGTAATTGGGCTTATGGGTCTGATAACAGATCATACTACACAGGTTAAAAACCGATTAAAATTAGAAGAAATTGTAAAGGAAAGAACAGCAGAGCTGGGAAAAAGAACTCAGGAATTAGTTCGATCAGAACACCGATTTAGAAATCTTATTGAGGTTATGGAAACTGGACTTTGGATTGCTGATCAAAAAGAGCAAACTACATATATAAACCCACGAATTGAAGAGATGCTCGGTTATTCAAAGGAAGAAATAATTGGAAAATCAGTCCTCGAGTTCATCGTCCCCGAAGATCACAAAAAGCTGGAGGACATAGACCGAGAGAGATATGTATCAAAAATTCCTACATCTGTTTATGATCTTACTCTTATTAAGAAAGATTCATCACTTATCCATGCCTTAGTATATGGTGTAGGTTTGTATGATGAGAAAGGTGAATGTGTCGAAACCTTTGCAACTATTACTGATATTTCAGACCGTAAAAAGGCTGAACAAGAACGTGAAGCTCTTTTAGAACGACTGCAGGATCTTGAATCCAGCCGCCGTGTCTTCTTAACAACAATTAGTCATGAAACAAGAACTCCGATCACTGTCATCCTAGGGCAAGTTGATTTATTACTCAAAGGGAAAAGGGGTGATCTAACAGAAAAAACATATTCTTCATTGGAATCAATTCAACGAAACATACATCGTTTAGAACGACTTCTAGGAGATACTCAAGCACTTTTAAGAATAGAATCAAATGCATATGAATTGAATCTCCAGGATTTCAACTTAATTCAGATAATTAAGAATACTGCTCAGGATTTTCACCATTTGCTTCAACAAAGAGATCAAAAATTCGAATTAGATCCTGTAATACTTCATCGAGAGTCCCTAATAGTGAATGGAGATCCTGAAAAAATCATTCAGGTTTTAAACAATCTAGTGGAGAATGCAATCCTTTACTCCCCTATAGAAAGTCAAATCAGAATCCAAGTAACTGAGGAAGAAAAGAATATAATTATTTCTGTTTTAGATAATGGATATGGAATTCCAGGGATCCAACAGCAAGATCCTCTTGAAAAAAGAATTGATTTCGATGCTATTAAAATAGATAAGGGCCTCGGTCTTACAATAGTAAAACAAATTATAGACAGGCATAACGGAGAAGTCTGGTTTGAAACTGGGATTGATAATAAAGGAACGTGTGTCTCTTTCTCTTTACCTAAGAAAAAAAAATAACCTTTCTTATATGAATCACATAATATGCGTAATTGATAATCAGAATAATTTCCAAACTTTTTCAATAGGAAAACAAAAATAAGTTAAATTTAAATTTTCTTTTAGAAAAAATGTTTCTAGTTTAAAAGGCACATTCCAGGAACGGATTTCAATATTTGATATCCTCTCAAGTATAGAAAAACTACGAAAATTGGATTTAGTAAGACTTTCTATTCTTTATTGCTACAAAAATTATTCCTATTAATCCAATGATTGCTGAAAAACCAGGAATGGATGTATTTTCTGATGTTTTTTTGTTACTCATTGAAAATCCAATCATCTGCCAGAGTATACTCAAATCTACTTTATCATACTCATTGGAGTAGCTAATTCTCGTAAATTCTAGAACTTCCATCCGAATGAGAGTAATATTATAACCTAGAAGGTCATTATTACCTTGAAATAGGTAAAATTCTGGACCAGATCGAATATTCCTTGCCGTTCCAAAACTTAAAACTCTTTCAACTGTGTCATTTTGACCGTTTGTGAGTAAATTTACCAAAGGATTGAATTCAATACAATTTGTTTTATTAAAAACCCATTCTTTTCCTGAACCGTCTGAGGATGTTAGATTTACCTTTATTGTTGCATTTAGAGAAGTATTGTAGATATTGAGCGATACTTCGATTGTTGCAATTTCTTTTCTTATCCCAAAGTGCTTACTAAAGTCAATACTGCCTATGACTTCATTTTCAGAGTCCTGAAGATTGCTAATATTCGCTGTGCCTGCTAGTGATAAAATAAATAATGATAAGATTAATACTCCCCCCAAAAACATCATTTGAAAAGACCATTTCAATAATTTCATCACACTTTATTAATTACGTGATTATTTATAAAGTTTTTTATCCTTGTCTTAATGCTTTTTTGTACCTATTTCCCAAAGTTGGTTGAAACCTCGGAGTACTAAGTCACGAATTAAAGGATTTCTTGTAATTAGAATACTGTTCTCGAATTCTTCTAATGGAAAAACTGGAATCAAGAGAATTGAATTATCAATCAGAAAAAAAGTTCCTAAATCAAGTGGACCATCAAATGATCGGACTTCTATGTTTGGTAATTCATTCAGTACTTCGAAAAGTGCCTCTAATTCCTCTTTTGCAATTTCAGGATGAGGTTTCCATAAGACTCGCCAATAAACCCCTCGAATTTGGGACGATTCAAGAGTTTCCAATATTTGAGTAATATCAGAACGGAGTTCTTCATCAACTGAAATCGCCTCAAGGTTTGCAAAAGCAATTTCTTTCTCGGCTGATTCATCAAGAATTTTCTGTAGCGCTCGAATAGCCTCTGATCTCGAAGGAAATTTATGTATACCCGCTTCATATAAATTTGGAAAGGGAATATGCGGTGGAATGTTGCGTAAAGACTCCGCAATTGTTGGATTTTCTCGAGCGGCATAAGCAAAAAGACGAAAGTCTTGCCCTCGTTCCCAAAGAGAATCAAAGAGAGTTATTTTTGCCTGTACCGCAGTAGGTTCACGGATAACTAAACGTACATCTGGATTTGTAGGTGAAAGGAATTCAATTATGATTGAATTATCAATAACATCGAATCCGAGCATTTCTGTACTAGAAACACGAATTGGACATATATCGTAAAAATTTGTTATTGTTGTCAATTCATCTTCAGACAACGATTGGATCATGTTCTCTGCTTTTTCAACGCTTAACAGGATTCTACCTTTTCCATTCCGTTCTGCTAGGTTTGATAACGGTTCCCAAATTTCAAAATAATCATTTTGAAACGAAGTTAAAATTGTTCGAAGTAAAAATGCTGAACTACTTCGCGATAGGAGGTTCTCAATCCGAGAACGTATTTGAGCGCCTTTCCAAAGGACCACATTTTCACGGATTGGGTTTTCTTTAAAACGCTCTAAAGTCTCTATCTTTGTCGCTAAATCCTTTAATTTCCTCTTCCTTGACTTCCAGTTTTTTTCTATGTTTTTTTCTTCAAGATCAATTACTTCAAACAGATTTGATGGGTCAAATGAGTACCTTTTAGGACGACCAGGGAGCATTTCAATAAAACCCCGTTCCTGAAGTCTGTGAAGGATTTCATAAGCATAATATCGTGTAACTCCAGTCTTTATCGCAACTTCATTTCCTGAAAGAGGTTCTTCATTTTTAATCAGACAATTGAGGATCATTGATTCTTTATCAGTGAGACCAAAATCTAAAAGAGCTTTTCTCATAGGTTGAATCCCTTTTATACAATTAAATCGATTTTAAAGGAAAAAATTAAGTATTAATTATAAGAATAACAACAAGTACTTACATTTATCTATTTGATCATAAGTAGTTATAATGGAGATTAAATTCAATGAACTATAATTTTTCAGCAGAAATCGATTCAAATGGTAAATTAACGTTACCCCAAGAATGGATTGAAAATAATTTGACAGATGATGGAAAGGTTGCCCTTTACACAAGTGGAAACGATTTAGTTATCCGACCTATCCGAGAATCGGATGAAGATTTTTTTGATGCAGAACATCTCGGGCTATTATCTATTGCACGAGCAAAAAATCATTTAGTAGAAGGAAAATAGGTTTTAACAACCCCTTCTAAGAACCAAAACCTTTGTTCTGAATATGTAGGAATTATTATTTTAATCAGTTTTTGCTTTTGGTCCAATCTTCCATGCAATTGAGGAACTATCTTCACGTTTTTGTTGGATATTAATATATTTTGAGAATATTCCTGATAAGAAGAAGTACTTTTCATTCTTAACAAAGAAGAGAAGGAGATTTTCCTGTCGATCTTGAATCATAAACCCACCATCTATGAAGAATGA
>JAEOTI010000796.1 GCA_016839955.1 Candidatus Hodarchaeota archaeon
AAAAGTTATGAATATTAAACTAAATACAAAGTTGACTAAGGCTTTATTTCTTTTTATTTTAGCAAAAACGGGGGAGCCTCCAAGATATAAAACGAAAATAGTGCACATCAATAAATAAGTCGTAAAAACCATATCAATGGCAATAATGGCAGTGAGAATAGTAATAACAATCCACAGTAACTTGATTCGGAAGTTGAGTTTGTAAAAGAAACCTGATCCTGGTGTAAAAGTTGTTAAATCATCAACAGAGGAGAACATATGTTGTATACTCATTAGATCAACTCAGAAAATTGAAAAAAAAAAGAGATATAAGGATATTACCTCTTCAGAAAAATGAGGTAATTATTCCTATTATATCAGTTATTGCTTGTATAATCACTAGAACTACAAATAATACAGTAACGATTATTGCAAGGATACCAACAATCACTAGTGGTATTAAAAAGATCTTCCATAGCAGCGATAAAGTTCCAGGTTTAGAACTGAAAAGCTTTCCTAATCCAATCATGAAACCAGATATAATTAGTAAAATACTCACTATAATAAGTACAACAAATATTAAAGGTTGATATACATCTAAGGAAAGACTCAGCGCATCATAGGTGAATGGGGGTGATAGAAAGATAACTGAGAACCAAGCTAGAAGTGCACCATTCATTATCATAATTAATGAGGCTTTCTTAACTTCTTGTTTATCTGGATCAGGCTCAACATAATCGTCCTTATAAAATTCTATTGTAGATTCTTCTGTTAATGGATCCCATATTTGTTCAATTTTCATTATATATTCTATAACTATTCCATAGAATATATTATTAGGCATGGCTAATATTAGTTGTAAAACCACTAACATTGGAACTACGATCCCATCAAACTGATAATACATGTGTAACAAACCGAAAGACCATGTATTAACGACTACCATCATCATTACCATGTATAATGGACGAAATCTTTTTTGAGAGTTGATGTAGAGCGAGAGGGTACCGATAATTAATCCAAATGTAGCATTGGATACAGGACCTGTCCAATTACCACCGAGTAAAAATCCTCTAGAACCTGTTATTAATCCAGAAATTGCCCCTACATAAGGACCATAAGCGATAGCTAGTGGCCAGTCGGCTATGTGACTGAGAGAAAAATGAGTTCCTAAAGGTCCTGGAATTGAAAATATTGCAAGTATGAAACCTAAAATTGAAAATACAGCTATCTGTGTTAATACTTTTACCGATTTTAACGGTTCATAAGCCTTCTTCTTATATCCTAAGTAAAGACATAGAATGAAAAGGCTACCTGTTATTACTAATCCCAAAATTCCTGTCATTTCGGGAGTTATTCCCTCTAAGATAGGGACATCTTCTTGAAAAACAACCATTTGTATAACTTCCTTACTTGTTTTATATAGTACAAGTAGTAAAATTGATAAAACTGGTTCTTTTAAAACAGTTTTTGTGTTACCTACCTTCTTATTTTTCTGATCATCATTTGATAACCTGACTTTAAGAAGAATGATAGTGGTGCTTTTTTACCTCCATAAGTTGTTTTTCCAGATTTTAAATCTTTTTTTAATTCCTCACTTGTGTTACCATTAAAAATTGTCCAAGCTCTTCCTATTTCGAAATCGAAATGTGCATCAGATCCTGCACATTTGAGTAAATTATATTTCTGAGCATATTGTAGTGCTTCCTTATTTCCTCTTATGCAACGTGAATTAAGAACTTCTACAGCATCGAAATGTTGAGAATCTTCAATAGTAGGTTTAAACGCTGATGATCTTATTACGTCAAAGGGATGAGGAACAATAACTACACCATCCTGCTCCTTTATACTATCAACTACCTCAGGAAAATGGTTTGTTTTTGGATATTCTTCAATCCATGCTGCGATTAAATCTCCCCGATCTGTTAATAATTCTACTCCAGGAATTAAAATGAAGTCATCTGTTTTGGATAATATCTTTTTGAGAGCTAAGTATCCATCGAATGTATCGTGATCACAAATCAAAACACCATCTAAACCCCTTTTTTTGCAGAGTCTAAGAATTTCTTTTGGTTCTAGGTTTGAGCATGTTGAATATTTTGTATGGCAATGAAATTCTATCCTTTTCATATGAGTTTCCTCCTTCATTGAGGATCAATCCAAGATGAATTCTGTTAAAACTGGCCAGTGATCAGATGGATATGATAAATAAGTATCTCCTGGATTATCATAAAGGATAGATGATTTGATTACCTTTAATGTTTCTCCTTTATAAAAAATGAAGTCAATGAGCCTTTTAGTCGGAGCTGTTCTTTCACCTGTATAACCATGATACGTTACTAATGATTCATCGTAGTTTCCATTTACTTCTTTAAAGCTATTTTTTAATGATAGCTTTTTTACAAGATTCTTATATTCTAATGAAGTTATTTCGAAATTAAAATCACCCATGACAATTAAATTTTGAGTTTTCAAGTCATTTAATTTGGTTAGAACATCAATACTTTTCATTCTTGTATCTACATATTTTTCATCCAAATGAGTATTTGCTACAATAATTTCCAAGTCATCTGTAATTGCTAAATGAATGAATGAACAGGTACGAAAGCAACAGCCAGGCCAGGTTTTAGAAGGAATAGCGGGTGTATCACTCAACCAGAATGTTCCCATATCAATCTTCTTTAACTCTTTTTTGTAGAAAATTGGGTTATATTCTCCTTTATGTTTACCGTCATCTCGTCCAATCCCGTAATAAGAATACCTATTACCCAACTCCTCGGTTAAATGACGCATCTGATCATGAAGGACTTCTTGAAAACCAACGATACTAGGTTGATATTTATCAATAATTTTAACAACTTTATTCTTACGATCATTCCAATTATGATCCTGTTGGTCTTCCAATGCTCTTGAATTTCGAATATTGAAAGTCATTACAGAAATCAGATTGTTTTTCATGCTTCCAGATATTTTCTATATCGGATAAAAGGTTTATGAGTTGAGTATAAATTTAAGAGAAGCTTGGTTTATACTTATTTGATTCTTATGCAATTACCCACGCACCTCATTGCAGGTATTCTTATACAAGAATTTATTTCTTCTTATATAAATATTGATCCCGCTTTGAAAATCATTCTCATTATTGTTACTTGCTTTTTATCGCACTTTATTCTTGATCCAATAGCTCTTTTGACTTACCATCCACCCCAACGGGAGGATACAAAATTCTGGTTGTATTGGCATCTATTTGTATATGGTGCAGGGATATTTCTTCTAATAGTCTTTTTTAATCCTTATTGGTTAGGTATGATTAGTGCTAATGCAGTAGATTTATGGGATTGGTATTTCCTTAGACCATATGGAAATAAAATTGGAAAGCCTAATTTACAAAAGAAATACGGATTACACTTTATAGCAGATATAGTTAGACAACCATTAATTAAAATAGGTGTACCTAATTTAGGTCATAAAAAAATAGGTATTATTCCTGAGTTAATATTGACTTCTATTTTTCTAATTATAGCAATAATTAGGCTGGGGGAATTTATTTCTTAGATTTGTGTATTATTATATTTTAGTAATTCTTATTAAGATAAGGGTATATCTAGAATAAAGAAGTGAGTTTGTATTCCAGAATTAAGGTAATATTAAGATTGTGAGACTGAATAGTCATGGTTAAAAGATTGCTTATTTTTCTGTTTTCGAAAACTTCTACAAAACCTTATATTCC
>JAEOTI010000221.1 GCA_016839955.1 Candidatus Hodarchaeota archaeon
GCATAAACGATGATGCCGTGGATTATCAATTGAGCGTAGAATATTTAAACGCCCATCCCCCCGCTCATTTAATTCTTCTGAATTCCGATCACCAAATGCTAAAGGACATCGAGACCATCTGGAAATATACCCGGCATTTTCTCGATATTTAAAACCATAGAAACTATCGCATTGTAATACTAAGAATTGGGGACTACATATGCAACCCGGGTTAACCTCTTTCTAAACACTCAACACCTATGTCAATTTATTACGTAGCAACAAATTATATGAAAGCTGCCAATCCTTATCAAGGTTATTCCACCACTTGTTCTTTAAAATCGTGATCACAACTTTATATCTCAATTCTGTTTTGCTGCCTAACGGTCGCTCTCCCATAGCACGGTTTCCTTGCGCTCGAAAGCAGGCACCATGATCTCCCCGAACCAGTCCCTGGGAATGGAGGGAAACAGACCCTCCATCTTGGCGGTGGCCTCCCGAAATCCCGACCATTCTTCACTGATCTCCAGCCACGAGTTAGCATCCGGGGATGTAAGAAAGCCAACGCAAATCCCATCTGTGGAGAATAGATCGTACTTGTAAGTGATGATCTTCTTGACGTCGGACCAATAGACCGAGGCGAGTACCTTGCTGCTGCGCACGACTTGAAGTCCGTCTTCGTTGACCCGGACAGACGGCGGTACAGGTGGCTTCTGGTGAAAGACCTTCGCGAGTCGATTCAGGATTTTCACCATCATTTCTGTTCAGTTAACGGCGCGTTTCAGCCGAGCCGCAATTTCACCACAAAATTCTATCAACAAGACAGAGTTTACTGAATCACTTGACTCTATTAAAAACAACAGGATAGCGATTTCAGCTGTAAACGCTTGGATATACCCTGCTGGAATTTGGGATTAAAAAGTTTAGTTCTTAACAAACAAAGAACTAATTTAACAAGCTTCAAATCTAACATAATCTTGGTATAGGCTCCCCTTCTAAACGGTGAAGAATTTTTTCTTTATATCCGTTTCTTAAAATTACTCTTCCCAAAGAAGAGGTTGTTTTACAGACCTTCCCGATAGTGCGGCTATCTATGCCTAATTTATTTTGACGAAGTTCCCTAAGAATTTCATCGGTATGTTTTGAATCTACAACCATAATCATTTTACCCTCATTAACTAACCGCAGTGGTTCTATTCCTAGCATTTCACATCCAAAAAGAACCTCTTGTTTAATTGGTATTTTGTCCTCTTCTATGCGTAAATCTACAGATGACGTTTCCGCAATATCACACAAAACTCCGGCAACACCGCCACGAGTAGGGTCTCGCAAACAATGTATACTATTGAGTTTTTTTATCAATGGGATGATTAAATCAGAAAGGGGAGCGCAATCTGAAGAAACTCGTTGTTCAAAGCCGAGTCCTTCACGTATAGAAAGGATAGCTAAACTATGATCCCCTATCGTACCCGTTAAAATAATATCATCTCCTATTTGGGCATTACTTACAGAAAAGTCAGTTCCTTCTTTAATTGGAATGCCAAATCCGGTTGTATTAATTAAGATTCTTATTTGATCATTTAGTTTTAAAACTTTTATATCCCCTCCAACAACTTTAATACCTATAGAATCGGCTGTAACCTTAGCAGAATCTAATATTTGTCTTAGAATTGTCATTTCAAGTCCATCTGCTAAAATTAAGCTCAGAGTTAAATATTGTGGGATAGCTCCGGCTGCTATAAGATCATTTACAGTTCCGGCAATCGAAAGTTTGCCGATGTCTCCACCAGGAAATATTATTGGATCGACAATATAAGAGTCCGTAGAAATAATTATATTATTACTATCAGCGGATATTAGGCATCCGTCTTCCAAACTATTTAATATAGGATTACCAAAGCGACTTAATATTTCTTCTTTTATAAGTTTTAACGTAGCTGAACCACCTTCTCCATGAAACAGTCTTATTATTGAATTTTCACTCATAACTAAATTCCCCTACAATTCTGGAAAGCGGTAGAACTTCACCAACATATTTCTGAATCCATTCTAATGCTTGCCTTTTGTTTTTTTCTCTGGTAGATAGAACACAATCCGAAATAACTACTGTTCTATACCCTCTAAAATGGGCATCTGCTGCAGTCGTCATAATACAAATCTGAGTTTGCATACCAGTTAAATAAACTTCTTCAACATCATTCTCCTTAAGGTGATACTCAAGATCAGTTTCAAAAAACGCACTGTGTTTTGTTTTTTTTATAATAGAACCTTTAAGGGGTAAGAGTTCAGGTATAATTTCAGCACCTTCAGTGCTTTCTATACAGTATCGGTCACCAAATTTTTCAAACTGTCGGTCATTTTTTTGTAAAGCAAAGCAAATGTAAAAAATCGGATATTTGGCTTTATAAAAAAGTTCAATTACCTCTGAGAGTGGTTTTAGAAGTTTGACAACTTTATTTTTTCTTCGGCTGTCATAACATAGATCTTTTTGCATGTCAATTACTAAAAGTGCTTTATTTGTCATGATTGGTTTCAGTTTTTAATATCTTTTCTTTAAGCGTCTCAACTTGATTAAAAGAAAAATATGTGAAAGCCGTTTGACCAGACTGAAGTTTTGCAAATACGCCCTTGCCTTCACCACATCCTGTTAACAAAATACTTGTAGGACCATAAACAGTAAAACAATGGTATCGTATGGTCGAGGGAATTTGCAATGTCTCAAAGAAGTTTACCCCTTTAATGTAGGTGAGATTAGCATTTTCTATAGATAGTTGAGTTTCTAGCTTTAAATAGTCAATTTCAAACGAGCGAAACCCTTGTTCTTCAAGTAATAATTTAACTCTCCCCTCTGTAAAATACTGTTTCATTGGCAAGAAGTATTCATCATACAATAAAGCCTGAAATATGTTCAGAGAAATATTATTGCTTACGGGGAATAGATTGACAATAAATTTCAGTTTCAAAAATGGAAAATCTATTAGAAGACGTTGGAAGAGCGCCATATCAATCGCAGATTCTCCATTATCATCTAAGATAACTACTACCGTACCATGCTCATTAGATCCAATATCCGAGATAAATTTATCGATGTGATTGATACACCAATCATTTTGTTTTGATTTTAACTGACTTTCAATTATTGTTAATGCTGATTCAGGATTAGACTCAAATTCTTTTTGTATCTCCACAGTGGAAGTCCAAACTACTCCCATAAAAGTACTCATTGCACAAATTTGTTCATATGATAATTCTCCCATTTCTTTAAATAATTGAAGTGCAATTTGGTTAGAGAGCTTTCCTCGGGTTTCAGCTTGTTCACTATCGAGATAAAGAGCATCACCAAGCATTATGTTTAATATTTTATCCTGCAAAAACATCGAAAAATTGAAATTCATAGAATGCGCTAAAGTAAAATCATCCATTTTAACTAAATAACTATATGCTTTGAGTGCCATTTCCGCTAATTGTTGAATAATTTGGGGTCGCATTCTTAAGGTGTTTCCAATAGTCTCCAATTTTACTTTGATATTTGTATCAATCCATCCAAGTGTGTGTGCCAGTTTTTGGGGAGAAGCTAACTTTAGCGAGAATGGATAAATGTTCGTCAATCGAAATATGTTTTTATACTTGTCTTGGTAAGAAGCTTGGTAAAAAGCTAATTGTTTTTCAATCCCGTCTGTATAGTAAGAAACTGGATCAAACAAAATCGAGAGGATAGTCCTCGCATCTTGGTCAGAAGATGCTGAAGGCAGAAATAACTTGTCTCGCAATTTTAATTTTTCATGAAGAAGAGTATTTACTTTTATCAATTCATCCTTGATTAAATTATACACTGTCTTAGCATTCGTGGAAGGTATTATTGGATATATATCCTTCAATGTAAAAGGATAATTCAATAGCGGTTTTCTTCCTTTAATACTTAGTTCGTTAAATATTAATTGGTTATCAACTTCAATATCTGGTGTGAACCAAATTTTCTGTGATCTACTCTGCAATTTTTAATCTTTCTTTGAAAATAGGCAAAAAGACTTCTTCAAATCTACGTTGCAGTAAAGCGTTAAATTTTCCCTTTTTGTGCATCTCTTTTAGTTCAGTGAGATCAAAATCTTGTAAAGAAGCATGTGTTCGAGCCTGGTGAATATTTTCTAATTCATTATTATCTTTCTTTTGTTCTAAACGGAGACTATAAATTTTAAAAAATAATGAATGTCTCATTTCCTCGCGCTCAAGCAGATATTCTGTTTGATATTTAAGCCTCTCCGTATCTATATTTAAGCCAAGTTCTTCTCTAACTTCACGAACAGCCGCTTTTTTCCAGATATCTTCAGGTAGGGGTTCACCTTCTATTATGTCAGACGCTTTATTAAATTCATTAGTAA
>JAEOTI010000222.1 GCA_016839955.1 Candidatus Hodarchaeota archaeon
AAAATTTAAAAAATGAGGTAAAAGCTCGTTCTACTCTTTCAATCGAAGCTGTTAAACCCAATTTAAATCGTATAAAACTAGACGCAAGAGAATTATGGGTTAACAATGTTCATGAACTAGAATCAAAAGAAAAATTATCTTTTACTCCCTCAGGTGTTACTGAGGACACCTTGGAAATATTTTTGAAAAAATCCCTTAACAATGGAGATCAAATAACCATCATAGTCCAATATGACCTTTATGACCCTCGTCGGGGGATTTATTTCATCCATCCAAACAAAGAGTACCCAAATAAGCCTCACCAAGTTTGGACGCAAGGACAGGACGTTGATTCCCGTTATTACTTTCCCTGCATTGATGATCCAAGCGAAAAAGCCACCACAGAAGTTATTACTACAGTTCCCACGAAATATTTTGCATTATCAAATGGTATACTAAAATCCACCACAGAAAGTGATGATAAAACGGAAAAAACCTTTCATTGGAGTCAAGACCGTCCACATTCCGCTTACTTGGTTACTCTCGTTATCGGAGAATTTTTAGAAGTAACAGATGAGGCCAATGGAGTTCCTATACAATATTATGTTCCTCCAGGTTATACTAGGGAAGATGCTTTACGCTACTTTGGAAAAACACCCCAAATGATTAAATTCTTTGAAGAAAAATTAGGTATAAAGTATCCTTGGAAAAAATATGCCCAAGTCACAGCAATAGATTTCATCTTTGGAGGAATGGAGAATACAAGTGCAACCACTCAAACCGCGTTATTTTTACATGATGAACGTGCCCATTTAGACTTCACTCGACATGACACTCTAGTAGCCCATGAATTAGCTCACCAGTGGTTTGGAGATTATGTAACAACCCGTTCTTGGCCTGAATCTTGGTTGAACGAAGGCTTTGCCACCTATTTTGAAGCTTTATGGGTCGGTCATGACCGTGGAGAGGACGAATTTCTTTATCACCTACTGCAGGATCGTAACCAGTATTTTGAGGAAGACAGTTCACGTTATCGTCGTCCAATCTCAACTAACCTCTATGAGGTTCCTCAAGAACTGTTTGATAGTACCCTTTATGAAAAAGGGGGAGCAGTCCTCCACATGCTTAGATGGACCCTTGGAGACGACATGTTTTGGAAAGTAATGAAGCAATACCTAACTAAATTTGCTGAAGGCGTTGCTGAGACGGTTGACCTCGCAAGAACAATTGAAGAAGTAACTGGTCGTCCAATGGATTGGTTTTTCCAACAATGGATCTATCAGGGTGGTTATCCAGAATTAAAAATTTCATTTGAATGGATGGAAGATGAAAGGTTAGCAAAAATTGAGATTATTCAAAATCAGAAATCAGAAGAGAAGGAAACAACTCCCATCTTTCTAATTGATACAAAAGTTCAATTCTTAACCTCTTCAGGTTTTGAAGATCACAAAATCAAACTAACTGAAAAAGAACACACTTTTTACTTTCCAATTCGTGAAAGACCCGAAATTGTACGATTTGATCCTAGCAATTGGATTTTAAAAACAGTAGATTTCAAAAAACCTCAGAAAATGTTAGTTTCACAACTTGAAAAAGATCCAGATCCAATTGGACGAATTGTAGCCGCAAAAGAACTAAGTAAAAATCCAAACAAAGAAGCTATGGACGCTCTAAGAAAAGTAATTTTAGAGGATAAATTCTGGGGTGTTCAAGCTGAGATTGCTAAGGCTTTGGGAGAATTAAAAACAACTAAAGCCCTTGATATTCTTATTGAAGCAAGTAAGAATCCAAATCCAAAAGCACGAATTGCTGTAATGACGGCTCTTGGAATGTTTAAGAAGCAAAAAAGAGCTGCAGATATATTAATTCAATTTTCACAAGGCGATCCAAGTTATTTCGTAGAAGCAGAGGCAATAAAATCTCTTGGAAAAACAAAAGACGATCGAGCTTTCGATACGCTCAAAGAGAATTTACAAAAGGAATCCTGGAATGATATTATCCTTGCAGGTGCCCTCACTGGTTTAGGTGCTTTGGAATCAGAAGAAACAATTCCGATTCTACTTGAGTATTCAAAACATGGTTATGGGTTACATGCAAGAATTGCTGCAATAACTGGCCTTGGTGCTTTACGGAAAATATTCCGAAAAAATCACATTCTTACAGAACGGTTGCAGGATTTAGTTGATGACCCTGATTTTCTCATTCGATATTATCTTATTCCTATTTTAGGTAGTATAGAGGATAGTGAATTCATTCCAGCTCTAGAGAGAGCTGCACGTTTTGATTTAGATGGAAGAATAAAGAGACGGTCAAAAGAAACAATTAAATCCCTGAGAGACGGAATGGACAAGGGGAAGACGGTTAATAATCTTCGAAAAGACATCGACCAAGCTCTTGAAGAAAATAGGAAACTGAGAGAGAGAATTGAGAAATTAGAGAGTAAATTGGAGAAGAAAAGAGAAGAAACAGCTTCTACTCCTTCAACTTGACTGCTTTGAATTATAACAAGAAATGAATTGAGGCAAATTGCCATGACAGGTCAAGAAAGTACAATCAAAGAAATCAGGGATGCCCTTACTAAGGGTGAAGTAGTTCTAATTTTCGATCGTGAAGAAAGGGAGTGTGAAGTTGACCTTTGTGTAGCTGCACAACATGTTACTCCCCAAAAAATCAATATTCTTAGGTCAGATGGAGGTGGATTGATCTGTACTTGTGTCCATCCTAATATTGCTAAGAAATTAGACCTTCCATTTCTTACAGACCTATTTGAATATGCCTGGAATCGGTATCCTGTCTTAAAAGAACTACAAGCACATGATATACCTTATGGTGAGCGAAGTTCTTTTTCTTTGACTATTAATCATCGGAAAACGTTCACTGGGATAACAGACATCGATCGAGCCTTAACAATTTGTGAATTCGCTAAACTAGCTCAAGAAATTAATGATGGATTAGCTCCAGAAGAGGGAAGAGCGAAGCTTGGCTCAGAATTTAGATCTCCAGGCCATGTATTCTTGCTCCGAGGTGCAGAAGGACTATTACGTAACCGTACAGGACATACCGAATTATCCTTAGCACTATTAGAGCCTGTAAAGTCCCTGATACCGGTTGCAGTAATCTGTGAAATGATGGACGGAAAAACGGGAAAAGCATTAAGCTATGAAGCAGCCAAAGAATATGCAGATATAAATAATCTTAAAATGATTAGTGGAGAATCCGTAATTAAAGCTTACATTTAATTAATTCTAAAAAAAACTTTTTTTATATCATATACTCCCATTAAAAAGAAAAAACAACCAGAATACTTGCTTAAAATCAAAATCTGTTCTCTTTTTTTTGAGCCACCTATACAAACAAAGTCATTCATTGAAATAGTAGAAGAGATATTACTTGAAAATAAGCTCATAGAATACATGAATTGACTCTAATCCGTTGATGGCTAGAATCCATGCTAATTAAATTCCAAATTTATTAATATTTCTGATTTTATCCCATAAAATATTTCATTTGGATATTTGAATTCTAAAATTTTAATTAAAAGAATAGATTTTTGGTCTAAGGGATATTACTGTCTTTTTTAGTTCTTTGTCGGCTTGAATGGGCTAAATAAAATAAGAATGCTGCTTTTCTTTTATTGCTTCATTACTAGTTCACAGTATGAATTTTCGAAAATTTGAGCAAGTAGTTCAAGCCAAAAGGTATTTAAACGTCTAATGTTCAACATTTTGTGTAGCCCACAGATAAGATACTTGTGATGAAATGTTGGGCAAAAACAATATTTCAAAAAGGCAGGAATGAATAATGGCAGGCGGATTTGCTAACGCAAGAATTGAAAAATTGATTCGTGATGCAGGTGCTCGACGAGTAAGTGCTGACGCTATTAAAAAGATGAACGATGTCTTAACCGAATATGGTATGGGCCTAGCAAAGTATGCAGTTGAGCTTGCTCGACACTCTGGTCGAAAGACCGTCAAAGAAGGCGACGTCAAACTAGCATCAGAAAAGTAGATTAGGATCTCATCCTAATTTGCCTTTTTTCCTTTTTTTTCTTGAATTTCAACTAGTCAATATTGAGTTTTTCTTTAATTTTCTGAACTATTGGTTCAAAATACGAGAAAGCCTCTTGTATCCCTACATCTTCTTTTTCCATGATCACTGGATCTAAAGGTACTTGACCAAGTAAAGGTACTTGATATTTTGAAGCTAAAGCTTTCCCACCACCTTCTCCAAAGAGTTTGTGAGATGTCTTACAATTTGGGCAAATAAACTCACTCATATTTTCAACTACACCTAAAACAGGTACTTCCATCTTATTTGCCATTGCTAGGGCTTTTCCAGTATCTAATAAAGAAACTGATTGTGGAGTCGTAACAATAATGACACCAGACATTTTTGGAATCAGTTGCATCAGAGTCAGGGGTTCATCTCCCGTTCCTGGAGGAAGATCTAGAATTAGAAACTCCAGTTCACCCCAATCAAAATCGGTTAGAAATTGCTCCAAGGCCTTCATTTTCATTGGGCCTCGCCAAATAATGGGAGTATCGGATTCTAAAAAGAATGCCATTGACACTACTTTTAACCCGTGGGCTCCTACAACAGGTTTTGCCCCTGCTGGCGCAGCGGTGGGGAGTTGGCCTTCTAATCCTAACATTTTTGGAATATCTGGACCGTGAATATCGGAATCAATGATTCCAACTTTTCCAGGGTGTAATTTTGCTAGTGTAAGAGCAAGATTTACTGCAACGGTTGATTTACCTACTCCTCCCTTTCCGCTCATAACTACAATTGTATTTTTTACATGTTTCATTCGTTCCTGAACAGCAGGAGGAATTGGGAGTTTTTTTTGTTGTGGTGTTTCTGTAGCCATCTTTTTGAACCTTCTTGGGTGTCAATACGTTCAGATTACACTTTATTTCTTTGTATTATCTCACTAAGTAAGTTACAATTGTTATCCATTAAACCAATTTTGGTTTCAACAAAAAATAAAAATATTCCTTAGGCTTTTACTGAATCAATAAGGAGTTCCACTGTATAATTAGTGATCCAACCAACAAGGTTTTCGAAGGTATTCCCTCTTACAGCCATGTCTGTGAATTTTTTCCTTCCTTCTTCTGCTAAAAGATCACACTCTGTCAAATTTATGCAATTACAGGAGCCAAATTCTGAAGAAAAAGCTGTCATGATTTTTTGGGCCTTTTCCCGTGAAAATTTAGAAAGATTATCTGTATTAATTCTGTTTTTCACTCCTAATACCCCTAATGTCAGAATAGCTCCAGATAAAGCGCCACAAACATGGCCAGTAGAGCCGATTCCACCTCCAAAACCAATCATTAAATTGCTATAATTTGTAGCGTCGTTCTCTTCAAAGCTAAAGTGCTTTAGAACAGCGTACGAGACTGCTTGTGCACAATTGTTTTTGGAACGGAAACGGTCGATCGCATTTTCATAAACAGACATTTTAAATCCTCTTAGCTCATTTATTCAACTTTCTACAAAATTCCAAAAGGACTTTATTGAATTCTTCTGGTTTTTCATGGGCTATACCGTGATCTCCAACAAATTCTTTAATTTCTATTTGAGGAATGTTTTCTTTTAATACCCTGAAAGAAATTGGCGGAGTCACAGTATCTTCTGAACCATAAACCATCAAAGCAGGAATATTTTTGAGAATGGAGAACCTTTCCAGAAGTTCATGATTTTTGATTTTTTTTTGAATTGAACGTTTAGACATTCTTTTCTGAGCAGCTTTAACTAGATTCCAAACCATTGCTCGACTTTTACTGGTACTTCTCTTTTCTTTTGACAAAAATGGATGAGAACGACCCTTCTTGCGAATAAACGGACGGGGACTTAAGAGCACTAATCCTTTAACTTCTTCAGGGTATCTTATAGCATATTCTAAACCAAGAGCGGCCCCAACACTGTAGCCAACTAAGATTGGATTAATTTTAAGCTTTAGATGATCAATTATTAGTGTACGTACATCTTCTAGAAGATCTTCCGTTCGATGTGATTCTCCCCATTTACTCTTTCCAGATTTACCAAAACCACGAAAATCAGGAGCGATGATTGTAAATTCAGATTGTAACAATGGATCTGAGAGTTGTGCGCCCCAATGCGTCTTTGAAGTTCCTAAATACCCGTGAAGAAAAACGATTGGAGGACCGCTTCCTTCCAATACGTAATAAAGTGCTCGGTTTTCGCGTTCGTAATATGGCATCACACCATTCTCCCTTTTCTGCTTCTTTATGTTTTCTTGAATGTAATTCTTTGAAGTCACTTCTCAATAAAGGATCTTAAACGATTACATATAATTAAAAGCATGTGTCACCTTTTTACACTATGAATAAATGAATTCTCTGACTTCTGCCAAAAACGGAAAGTTGATTTTAGGCTTATCATTTTCTTCCTTCTCTTGAGGGATATGAAAAAATGTCAAATACTTTCCAAGACGAATATGACATTGTTGTAACTGCTCCTCATCCTGACGATGCTGAAATTGGAATAGGAGGAGTTATGGCTCGCGCAGCAGATGAAGATTTTAAGGTACTACTATGTAATTTAACAGATGGTGAACCAACACCTCTTGGAAACCATGATACCAGAATGAAAGAAGCCAATCGTGCTGCAGAGATATTGGGAATTGATAGAATTACTTTAGACTTACCTAATCGCCGGCTTTTTGATAATTTTGAAAATAGGATTGTTCTAGGCGATATTTTTCGTCGATTTAAGCCTAAAATTGTCATTACTATGGGGGGAAAAACAATTACCGCAAATCCTGATCATTATCAATGCCAATTATTGACTGAAGCTGCTGTATTCTATTCCCGACTCACAAAATGGGAGAAACACTTCAAATACCTTCCCTGGACTATATCACGATTCTATTATTTTCCTGTGGGCTCAATGAGAGATGACAACCTTGGGGATGTCTTTCTTATTGATATTTCTAAATATTTCGATAAAAAAATGGCTGCAATAAGAGCCTATGAATCACAGTTTCCTGAGAATGAACGAACACAGGGATTTATGTATTGGATTGAAAATACATTTCGTTCTATGGGCGGACGAATTGGAACAAAGGCTGCTGAAGCATTAAAGAGTTCTCG
>JAEOTI010000223.1 GCA_016839955.1 Candidatus Hodarchaeota archaeon
ATCTATCAAGAAGTGGAGGTAACTTCTTGAGAAGAGGTGAAAGGACATTTTTTTATAGGAGATGATTTAAAGTGCAACTCGAGTAAATTGATGAAAAAACTTCATTTCAAGTCTGAAGAATACAGAAAAACAGAAAGAATAGTTGAAGTTATTCTTTGGGAATTTTTCATCTAATGGAAAGAAGAATGATCAGAAAAGTTAATCCTGAAATCGATATTATTACTGATAGACAAGAGGAAAGACTGGTTTGACGACATTCTGCATCTTGTGATCCAATTCCAGATTAATTCTTGCTATTTGAACTCCATGTCAGTTATTTCCAAATATAAAATCATTAAGGATAGAATGAATTTCTTCTGGAATATTATCTTGATATTCAATAATATCCTTATTTCGGAAATTTAGATTAAATTCTCCTCTAATTGCTGCTAATAGGTATTTGGCATTAATCATAAATAAAGATTCATTATTCCACCTAAGAATAAATTTAGTAATGGCATCGTTTATTGTATTCCCAACAAGTGGGCTTAAATGAGTAATGGCCCTTCTAGAGATCATAGCTTGACTTACTGCTGAATTAATTTCCTCTATTGAATCTTCAGGTGTAATTGATAAATCATTATCTGGAGAAAAAATCTTTGATCTAATTTCGTTCTCAACATAATGAAATAACAACTTTGAAAATTGCTTAGTTTTTTCCTCCTGAATGATATCTTCGATTTTTTGAGAAATATTGTGAAAATTATGTACCAAATTTGAAGTATTGTGCTCTATAATTGTTGTGATTGCTTCTAAATCTAATAAATAGCTTTCAATTTGTCTATAGCTCCATATATGAACAGGAAATCCATCAAAAGCTTTGATATTCGATATTTCATGATCAGAATCTTCATCTCGATCTCTGATGTAGACAATTTTTTTACCATCAAGAGTTTGCAGAAATCCACTTCTTAATTTATTTAAATCTGATGAATACAATTTTCCTACATGTAAGAACTCTATCATTTTTCGATTTTCAGCAATACGATTATCTGTTTTAGCTAATCTTTCTATGAATTTTTCGATAAATTCCTGGTCAGTAGGTCCTTCTAAACAAACGATAGTTTCCGCTCTATTCATCAATGCCCTTTGGTAATTGGTTGGAGAAAGTCCCATAAGTTCCATCTGGTTAAATAAATCAGACGCTTCTTGTATCCATTTAATTTCGGTTGATTCTCCTTCCAGTCTTAAAATAATAATTGAATCTTGAGGAATACTATCAATTAAGTTGGGAAGATGAGTTGTGAAAATGATTTGTTTGTTTTCACCTAAATCAAGTAAGTAAGAGGTAAGATCATTTGCCAAACTAGCGTGTAAATGAGAGTCTGGTTCGTCCAACAAAACTACGGAACTATCTTCAAGGCTTATAGCAGAAAAGATTTTCGCGAATGTTTGTGTTCCTCCCCCAAAAATTGTTATATCTCTACCATAATTGTCTAATGTTAAATCAAAATTTCCACTATAGTCGTTTAAGTTTATTTCGACACCTTCAATAATAGGAAAATTTGATTCCATTCTTTCCTTAAATTTATTGAATAATTCCCAATTATTGCGTTTAAGGTGATATAACTTGGATCTTATCAAACCTCCTTTGTAATCACCTCGCAAATTATTTTGTAAACCAATAAAACCAGTATAAGGTTCACTTTTTTGGAATTCACTCAGATATGGTAAAATTATTTTGGGTTTATACGGGAAATTACTTGGACTATTGATGTAATTACTGATGATCACATTAAAATAACGTTCAACTTTTTTTTCTGTGTTTTTCGTGTCTTCAAGATTTTCTATTTCTAATTTTTGGATAAAATCATTTTTCAGAAGATTAATCAGATTGATTTCATCTCTAGGAATTCCCCCCCATTTTATCTCCCGTTGTTCCTTTAGAATAACTTCAATTTCCATTCTTAATTGTATAGAAATCCTCATTTCTTGAATTTTTTTTGAGATCTCTTGAAGGGTGGTATCACTTAATCTCTCATTAAGTGTAAGATCAAATTCTCTCAATTTAAACAAACTATACCATTCTTCTTGAGTAAGATATAATTCAAGTTCAAATCGTGTGGTAAAAGGAGGATTTCTTAACATAGTGGGAAAATCAAGCATAATATTTCCACCAAAAGGAAGATTGAAGATTCCCGCAATTGAATAGAGTAATGAAGTTTTTCCTGCGTTATTCTCTCCTATAATAGCATTTATTCCACTTTTAAATAAAAAACTCTGATTCTTGTAATGTTTGAAATTAATGAATATAATTTTGTGAATTATCAATTAACGTTCTCTCCTTGGACTTTTCTTCTCCATTCCATTACACATTATCAAAAATAAGACATCTTATTTGATGTTACAAACAAATTTAAATCAAGTATATTTTTATTAATGTTGTGCCAACTTGCATTAATCTGTAAAAGAAGATCTTAGCCCTCAAAATGGTAGTAGGATAAAATGCTTAATGCGATGCAAAGAATTTTTTATTTCTTCCAAAGGTGTTAATCCAGCCTTTTACGACATCTTTTGAACATCTATAGAAAAAAAAGACGAATAAAACGTCAGATTTCTGACGTATTTTCGCCACAATCTTTTTTTTCCTTACGAAAAAGAACAATACGATTATTACGGTCCATCCATTTCTTATGAGTACATAAAAAGAAATCTACCAGAGAAGCTAATGCAATTCAAAAGCTCAAAATTTGGGATTAAAGAGTAGCATTTTAAAATATCGCAACAAAATTACAAGACAATTTCCAGCGATAACTTCTAAAAAGGGTGGGAATATTATAGTTGAATTATCATTGCAAATAGTTTTCAGGTTAAGAAAGTGAATCTCGATAGATCTCTATGAGATATTAGCTCAAAATAGGTGTAGGGAATGCCACAAAAAAAAGAAAAGTCTCCAGAAGCAGTGCAATTTGATAAACTCGCTAGGTACTTGTTTAAAGATATTAAACCTATTAAAACCGCAAGAGAAAAGTTCAAATCACGAATATTTAGAGAATGGATTGAGAATAATCCTGATATAGTATCAGAAGCATTAGTACCTCCAGCAAGCACTGAAAAAGAGATACTACGAGTATTACAGACAATCTTAATCGATCTTAATAAAATTACTTTGAAGAATCTTCTTATTTTAGCGAAAGAAAAAACAAATTTGAGAACTCAAACTCAACTAAAATCTTTTCTGCCTCTTATCAAATCACCATCGATTTCCTATCCTAAAAAAATGACAGGTGCTTCTGTTATAATAGTTGAAAAGGCTTCTTTATCCCCTCCCGAATTCTCATTTCAGCTACGGCAAGCATATGACAACGCACCATCAAAAATGGGGAATATGGTAGAAATTTCAGTATTAGCAGAAATAATCAAAGAAAATACAGGTTGGAGCTTTGATTTAATCTATAAAAAAATCTATAACTCATATTTAGAAAAAAAAGTGGATTTACAACCAGGAAAAGTAACAAGTGGGAAAGCTCTTCAAGCTGAAGATGGATCAAAATTCGTTTGGTTCCAGTATAGATGAAAGGGTGAGAGATCTTGTTTAGATTACCAAAGTTCAAAAACCAAGACAAAGTTAATAGTTTTCTACTAACTTTCAAAAAAAATCCGTTTCCTGCACCTCCAGCATCTGCTGATTTTCGCGATAATCCCGCAAAATTCATTATAGGGAGGAATCATGAATTAAAGGAAATTTATAAAACTATTTCACAGTCTCTTAAGCATCCTGAATCTAAACTGATGTTCATTACAGGGAAACAGGGAATAGGGAAATCGACTGTTGTAAGTTCAATCCCGAACTATTTGGCATCTAAAAATCTAAGAAATAAGGTAGTGATCGTTTATTTTAACACGAGTAGCGATAAGAAGGATTATAAGCTCATTAATTTTTATAAACAGACTATTAATCAGCTAGAGGGGAAGGATTTTTTCGAGAATTTAGTTTATGCTACTCTATCGAAGCTAATTACCCTTGCGAAAGAACAAGGAGGACAATTATTAGAAGATTTATCTCAACTCTCATTAACCCCAGAATTCAGAAAAAAAAGCGGTGAAGATTCCCAATTTTTGCGCTCATTAATCGTAGGGAAAATTCCTATACTTAAAGAACAATTTAAAAGTTATATCCGAAGAAATTACAGAATTTTAATAAAACACATTCCCGTAGATGATTTCAATTTTCTTTTTACAATGATTGACTCTGTAGTTGAGGACGATCCAATACCTGCGGTTAATGCTTTGAAGGGAATTAGTGAATATAATGGATACTATATAAATACAGATAATTTAGCATTAAATGCGTTTAACAACTTTAAAAAACTTGCTAGATGGGTTTATGAAGAAACAACGTTTTTAGTTATATTTGATCACCTTGAAGGAGGTTTAGGTGACCCAGAGAAGGCGTTTCATGGTCTTTTCTCCCTTCTTCTGTCATTAAGACAACAATATTACACCTGTATTTTAATTTCAGGTACAATGGATGGTTTTAACAGATTCTACAACGTCTTAGAAGATGATATGAAAAACCAGCTTGACCGGTGGTTATCTTTTTATGAAACGCTTTTACCCTTAGGTATTAATTCAGTCGTAGATATTGTAAAACGTCATCTTGATAATTTTTGGGCTAATTCAAATTTCCGACCACCTCATAATTACGCGTTATATCCTTTTGGACGTGAAAGTGTAGCATACTTATATGACTCAACTCATGAGGATATTAGAAAAACTTTGGTCGAATTATTTAATCAAATTGAGGAATTCCGTGAAAATGATACAGTAAAACCGATAATCAGTTTCTTTGAAGCGCTTTCGAGATTTCGTCCAGAGAAAAATATCTCCCTCCAATCACGAGAAATTCAGTATTTTCAAAATAAACTCCTGGATCCCAAAATTCAAGACAAGGTACGTTCTACAAATGCTGAAAATGCTATTTTTAACTTGGTTAATATTGCAAGAAAGGAAATTAAGGAAATAACAGAGGTAAAGCATGAGCCACCAATTGGAAAGAAAAATTTGAAACCGGATGTATATCTAGAACTATTTGGTGGGTTAAGTTTTCTAAATCTCAAACGGATAGGAGTAGAAGTCAAAGTTTTTCGAGTATCTGAGCAAGTAAGCTCAAAGGAAGTTAGAAAAACACACTCTCTTGTGGAAAGTAATGATTTAGACCTAGTAATGTGGATATCGACTGTTCCCCTTTCTGGAGTGAAGCATGAAATTTCCGATCAAATGAAAAACAGAATAGGTAGAACTACTCCGATTTCAAAAGAAGAACAGGCATATCTAGGTTTCTCCATCTACTTTAAAGAGATCTTTAATAGAGATCCAGACCCACAAGAAGCCATTTTTCTACTGGATAAACTAGGTATACCTTTAAAGAGAATAATCTCACAGTTTCAAGTGGGGAAAACTATACTACCTCCTATCACTGGGAAACCGATTAAAAAACTAAAACCTAAACGGAAACCAATGCAAAAACCACTAATACCACCACATCCCCCCCCTACACCTCCTACAATTTTCACGAAAGCTCAAGAGATAAATCAAAATTTATCCATTATCTTAACAGATCTCTCTGGTGAAGATAGGAAGTATGTCAGGAAAACTACCATAATAAACCAACTAAGGAAAAAAATGAAGTTAAGAGAATTATCAAAAGATGAATTAGAACACCTAGACAGTCTAATTGTAAAAATTGCAAGGAAAAAAGGATTACGACCCCGACCCCAAACAATATATTTCTCTTAGAAGACCAGAAACTAGATTCTAATTAAAGATAAGCATTAATAATTAATATACTAAATGTCGATATTGCACTTAACCTTATCAATCCAGCCTTGTACGACATTCTTCTTCATGAGTGGTGGTTTCAAGACTACTAAAACCACTCGATAATAGAATTGGTTTGTAAGAATTTAATTTTCCCATTTTTTCATTCGCAGTAAGCTAAAGTAATGGTTCAGGGAATTCTTTTTTAGGATTCAATATTCTTTAACATTCCTTTCCTTATTAAATAATAATTGCATATAATATCACCTATTCATCAAATGAGTGCATTTATTTAACCAAAGCAATTAATTTAATCTTCCTTCAAGAATTTACATAGCATTCTTCGAAAGAAAGGTATAAATAATAGAATTTTGGAGGAATTCATGAATAGTCAATTTATAGAAGGATTACTATCTTGAAAATCGATTTATCAGAAATTTGGAAGAAAAATCGATATTACTTGCTTTTCTCTTTTTTACTTGTTCTACCACTTATCTTGCCTTCAAAAATCATTGAAAGATTTTTGGAAGTAGTTGTGGGGGGGATTTTCATTTGGATATTTCTTTTTACAGTGCTAAAAACCACTATCAAAGAAAAAGAAATAGAAGAAATTTCAGAAATTTTAAAAATTCGCTATAAAGATAGAACATTTATCCCTTTACTCTCAATCCTTATCACCATCATTCTCATCTGTTTTATCCCTCTCAGTCTGTTTTTTGAGGTGTTTTTTGACATTTTGGGTTTATATACCCCATTAGAATCTTTGAATACTTTTTATCTCACCTATATTTTAGTTATTTTCTCTTTTCCAGTAATCTTAGGGATGTTCATGGGAATTTCTACAGTACTCACTGATCTCCCAATAAAAATATATCTGAAGCTTTCAAAATCAGAGTTAAGTGTATTTGAGTGGTTTTTCTACAGAAAAATTTCTAATAAACAGATTTATCAATCAAAAGAATTTGCCACACAATATAGTTTTTTTACAATTACCAAAACCTCCTTCATTTATATAATCCTGGTAGCAAGTGCATTATATACACTGTACTATGGATTGTCTATAGCTTTAAGAGTAGAAATTTCAGGTAATAGTATTGAAATAATCATGGGATTACTTGCCATGGTCATTTTTGTGAATACGCTATTCTGGAACTATTATAAGCGAAAATTATTCATTAATGAACTAGGTTTAGTCGAAGAAGATCCTAAATCTAAATTAATTAAAAAAATTGATCCATCTTTATTCGAAAAGTCCTTAAAGAGTTATCTCGCTCCAACTTTAGTTTTTCCTATTCTAACGGTTCTCCCTGAGCTTCCACAAATTATCGATAGACTATCAAATTATTATGAAGCAATCATATTTATTTCAATTATCTTACTTTTCTTCATCGTGCAATTACTACTGATTTATATTGATCTAAAAACGAATAATAGGAATGAAGAGTTAAAAAAAGACCTTTTACAAAAGAATAACATCCTAACGTGTAAAATACAGATCCAACTTACACAAAAACCTGGTGAAGATTAAGAGTAAACAACTATACCTTTAAAATAAATTGAAGGAGAGAAAAAGAAGGAGAGATTGGAAAAAGAAAGTTGTAGTATAGGTTTTGAGCCAATAATCAAATATTTCAAGAAGGCTGGTTTGACGACATTTCCATAAACATCAATAAAGTATAGAATGTCACCTTAAGATGTCCTCTCTTTAAACTTAAAAACATCGGTTGATACTTAATAAAACGTACTAAAAAGTCTTAGATCGGATTTCTAACCTCACATCTCTCATCAAGGAGGAAGGAAAAAACAAGACTTAAAATCGCACGAGCATCATTAGCATTAATTTTTTCCTCCTTAGCATGAGCAGAAAAAATCCTATATGAATTACACAATCTCAATAAATAATCAAACTTATCTGGAACTACATTATCAAACTTACTTTTATTTGAACTATACAGAGAAACTAACATACCTAATGTAAAACGTAGTTCTTCATTTTTTTCCAATAAAAATTCCTCATTTTGTGTACGTAAAATTTTAAAAAGTCTGAATTCCAAAGCAACTACTGCATTCACTGTGGATGAGAAATAACAATTCTCATGGAGATTGTGGAAGGCTTCCTGAAGTCTAACTTTCTCTTGTTCTGCTAATAAGGAGGTTTTCTCCAAAAATTCACATTCAATGGGTTGAACATCTTTGATAAGTTCTTCAAAAACAAAAATTAATCCATTTCGTCCTGCTTCATAAGGGTAACTATCACTAAGCTTTTGGATCGCGAGATTAACATTATTTTGAACTTCCAAATAAGATAGCAATTGTTCAATTGCTCTTAGCTGATTAATGAAATCTTTGATTCTGTTGTCAGTGCGCATAAAAAGTGATAATAATGGTTTCACATCAAACTCATTTCTAAGATTTTTTTCTACTAACTCTTCATAAGTTTTTAAAAACATGTACTTGTTATCAATGACCCATTTTCGAAAATTTTCAATAATATTGAAATATTCTATCAAAGTCATTAAATTCAACCAATTTTAGGATTTGCTGAATTCTACTATTAAATTCTATTACAGTATTCATTCAAAATCAGTACTCTTCTTATCTGATGCAAGAAAAATTAGCTAGTTTTAAATTTTAAAAATATCACTCGGTTCCCACCTCTGAAAGAGTAGACACATACCCAAATTTCTTAAACCAGAAGTTGAGGTTTAGGGGAAGAAAAAAAATCTTCCCCTTAAGCAAATCAATTATTTCAACCAGATTGAATGATAACTATTTGCCTTATTGTGTCATCATCTGCAATGACACTTGAGGCTATTAGAAAACTTTTTTTATCTTCACTTGCTCTCAAAAATGAGAAAGTAACGATTGAAGTCTTCTTTATAGCAAATTTATCCCTAAATCTTGTTATAGTCTTAAGGATACTTGCCGTGACAATGCCTGAAAGCACGCCGACGACAAAAGTTTGGAGAAATAGGATGAGTTCCATAATTATCTCCAATACAAAAATAAGCAGGATTGTTTATAAATCTATTTTTTATAGCTTTAAAAATCTCTCAATAAACTCAGAAAATGAATAGAAGTGTATGTTTCAACCTTTTCATCTGGCTTTCTAATGATAACAGCTTGATGTATTTTGTTGAAAAATGGAAAAGCAAGAAATTAAAAAGACATAATTTGTTATTTCATTATCGTACTGAGGAATGGATATTAAGATGGGAGATCGAGATTTTCATTGTTGGCAACTTGAAGTAAAAGGAGTATTAACTTCATATGATACAATAATTGAGAATTGGATTCAGGGATCACCAAAGTTCATAACGAAACCCCCTGTTCCAGTGATAAATTGTCCAAGTTATTTTGATGTAGTTAAGATTATTGGGGAACTAAAGAATCATTTCAGTAAAAGAAACTTACAAGTTTTATTTCGAGGACAACGTAACTCACACAATTATAATCAGAGTCCTCCTTTTCTAAGATATCTTCCAAAAAAGAAATTTCAGACAGGAATAATTGAAGCCTATAGAAACTATGTTCTTTCACTTGTGTATTACCTTGAGCAATTCCACAAATCAGTATTTAAAGATTTGAGCTTCGATATTAATTATCTTGCTTGGGAATCAATCCTAGCTCATTATGGTATAAAAACACGGTACATAGACCTTGTAGACAGTATTCCTCTTGCAATTTGGTTTTCAATTTGCAATCTTAAAGAGCAAAGTTTCAAAATAACCCCTGAAGAAGACAAATTCGGATATATTTTCGTTTACGGAATTGATGTTACCAGGAAAAGAGCTGAGGGTATTTTGGATGGCTCGATTCAAAGATTGGTTGACCTAAGGGATGCTTTTCCACCCTTTGCCCTACGACCACATTCACAACACGCCTATTCTTTGTGTGATTTAAGATTAATTGAGGAAACACAGACACACATTTTAAAAGAAGAGTTGCGTATCTACATGGACTATAATAAATTTCTTCTTTCAGTTTTAAAGTATGAAAAAGAATGTGCAATGAAATGGTTATTTGGGGATAATAAACAGCGCTCAGATCATCTAGCATTTAGTAACTTATTTCCCTCTCCCCAGGATGATAATATTTTTGAAAGGCTTTTAGAAGACCCATTCCACTCACCTTTAATCTGGGTTGAAAACATTGAAAAAATTCCAGACGAATGGGAAAAAAAACAGATCAGTGACCATTGGAATAAGTTAGGCCAAATTGAACCTTATAATTATGCTTATCATGCAAAAGAGATCATTTTTTAATGGTGCTAAACCAGCCAGTACCCACCAGTTTTATCAATATATCACAGTCATTTGGTTAAATGCACCCGAACCAATCACGTTAGCAGTCCAACTTCTCCCCACAGAGCATTCGGTTTTCAAGACGGTTCAGAACCTTTTGACACCTCTACTCACTCAAGAACGAATTATTGGAGTACTTGCGGATGGTGGATTTTATAATTGGGATTTAGTCCAGTGGCTTATTCATAAGCAAGTTTTTTTCATCATTCGAGGACGGGTTAATGCAGGTGTTAAACCTTTGGTGCAAAAGCACCAAGAAGAGTTACGTCAAAAAGGAACACATTTGGTTGTAGACTATCGACTGAATAAAGGTCATACTCGGAAACGATTTCCCGTTAAGC
>JAEOTI010000224.1 GCA_016839955.1 Candidatus Hodarchaeota archaeon
CAGAAAGCACGAAAACAAGCTAGCTCTATCATTGTAGTTGATCCCCGTCGAAGCAAATCCGCAAAAAATTGTGATGTGTGGTTGAATCCTAAACCAGGAAGTGACGTAGCATTAGCTTTTGGTGTGATAAAAAGCCTTTTAGAACAAGAATGGATTGATAAAGAATTTATTTCGAAATGGACGTCTGGGTACAATCAACTAAGATACGAAATCGATACCTGGTCCTATGAAAAAATAGAAAGCATTACAGGTCTTAAATGGATCACAATTGAAAAATTTGCTGAAAGTTATTCTAAATCTAAACCGAATGTCACGATGATTGGCATTGGATTGCAAAAAAATTTTAATGGGGCAGATTCTGTCCGCGCTATCTCTCTAATCCCTGCAATGTTAGGCATTCATCGTGGTTTTTTTTATAGTAACAATGATGCTTATTCAATTGACTTTGCGTCTCTTACTGGAGAGAAAAAATACAATACTCGAATTAAAAGCGTAAGTCAAGTTGAGTTAGGACAACAAATCCAGAAAGGAGACTTCAAATTTATTTATTGTTATAATATGAATCCTGCTGTTTCACTTCCTAACCAAAGAGTCTTTCGTGAAGGTCTCCAAAGAGAAGACGTTTTTTTTGTAGTTCATGAGACTCATTGGACAAAAACTACAGATTTTGCAAATGTAGTTCTCCCTGCTCCAACTTATCTTGAAAAAACTGATCTAGTTATTCCTTGGTCCCATCGATATATACAAATTTCAAATGAAATCATCAAACCGTTAGGTGAGAGTAAAGATGAGGTTTGGGTAGCCCGAAATTTGACTAGGATGATGGGTTGGAATGAAAAAGACCTTTTTGGGGATCCTTGGAAGGAAATTCAAGTTTCTCTCCAAAATGCATTTGTACAAGGAACATTTGAAGATCTCTTTGGAGGTAAAAGCCTAGCTTTGAAAATCAAACCTATGGATTTCTATCCAACTGAGAGTGGAAAAATTGAACTTTACTCTCTAAAAGCATTACAACTGGGATTAGATCCCCTCCCAAGCCATCAAAGACTTGAATTAAATGAAAAAGAGTTTTTTTTCACTAGTAGTGCATTATCAAAATACACTCATACTCAATTTCAAGAGATTTACGGGAATATACCGGATATAGTCCACATAAATGAAAAAGATGCCTCAGATAAAGAAATAAAGAGTGGAGACCGTGTTTTTGTACATAATTCTCAAGGAAAAGTTGAATTGACGGCAGAAGTATCATCGGATCAACCTTGTGGTACTCTTTGGTCACCAAAATTGCTTGTTGACCGAAATAATGAGCCTTTAAACCTAATATTACCGAATATTACTCAAAAAATAGGGAATGGTCCAATCTTTAATTCCACTATAGTAAAAATTGAAAAGAGGGAGTGAAAGTCCTTATCATATATTTCTTTGAATAAATTTATTCTATTAATTGAGGTTTTTTTGAAAGAACCACCAAGATTGTCATTTAGTTTCAAATCTCTTGTTTTTTCCTTGTTTTATTAGGAAATCTTTTTAAAAACTAGTTAATTATTCCTAGACCGACTGTGGAAAATTTCAAACGTTCTACTTCCAATCTGTAATTAACATGAATTTCTCCCTGAGTTGATAATTACTTGCCTCCTGATAATAAAACAAGAAAACCCAAGCCTACTAGGAAAGCAAAACGCAGAGGTCCAGGCAGCTACCAAACTCCCCCTAGCGAAAGTGTCAGAGTTAGTAGGCCCCCAAAAGGTATTATTTTTGGCGTAGCTTTAAGACTATTAGGAGGAAACCACATTGAAGCCCAATGCGCGGATGGTGTTAAGAGAATGGTTCGTATTCCAGGTAAAATCCGACGCCGACAATGGGTTCGTGTGGGAGATGTCATAGCTATTGAACCTTGGTATGGACTAAATGAAGATAAAGCAGATCTTAAACGACGTTATACTGCAACTGAATGTAGAGCTCTAGAAAGGCGTGGGTTTTTAAGAGGGTTGGAAGAGTTTATTACTTAAGTTTCTTTGTTGAAACATGATGTGTATTCGTTGTGGGTATTGTTGTATTTGGTTTATAGTCAAAAAACATAATAACCTCAAGGATAAACCCTGTCCACATCTTCTATTAAGTGATACAATAGCAAATTGTTTAATACATGACAAACCTGAACGATATCAAGGCTGTCAAATATTTGATTGTGAAGATCTTGAGTGTAAAGAATTATTCTCATTGTGGACCGATTTCTATGAATGTAGGGATGCTTGGAGAAGAAGTCGTTCAATTCCAAAGGAGATCCATTGGGAAAATAAAATGAGAGAATCTTTTGAAATTGTTCCTCAGAATCAAAAAATAGATTAAAGACTCAATATTAATCCTCCTTCAAAATTAATCTAAGTTATTCAACCCTTAAAATATGGAGTTGCTCCCTTATGGATGGATTCGACGAAATTGGCGATTGGCTTGAAAAGATGAAATTAAAATTTAAGCTTGATAAGAAGAAAATGACTTTCTCGATTATTTACAATGAAGGGGGAAAAAACTGGGATATTCGGCTATTTGTTGGGAAACAATGGTATCAAGTAGCAGCTCAAATCATTAAAGGATCAAACGTCCCAGAAGATAACAATAAAAGGCTCTTAATCTACCAAAAACTGCTACAAGCGAATTTTAAACTGAATGAAGTAACGTTTAGTATGGATAGAGATGGAAATATCTATTCTGAAAACGACATTCCAAAAGAGTCTAATTTTGAAAATTTCAGATCAGAGTTTACAGCTGTCCCATTTGGAATCCGTTATTGGTTAGAAAATATAGTTCCACTTCTTTAGGATGGCCTTAGATTGTGTCTCTTTCATGGGAAGACCTTTCACCACTAGAAAGAGATATTTTATACTTTATTTTTGAAATGCGCTCCGTTTCATTTATTGATTTGCTTCAACGGTTTCCAGAACAATTTCCTGGGAAAGGAAAGATGGTTGGATACGATAAGGAGGGTAAAAAATCATTTTTTTGGATTGGTATTTCAGAAGAATTTTCGAGAATCCTAAAATATTTCAGAAAAGTACAATTAATTCAGATGACACCCGTAAGTAAGAAAATTTATCTTCATGACACCCAATTGCTTGAACAGAATATCCTAGAATCCTTAAAAAAGGAAAATTGGATTCCAATTGTATATGACACTACAGATCAAGGTGTAGAGTTAATTCGAAGCCTGAATCTTGAATTTTCTAAACAATTAATGGCTCGGGAGATTGATTTTCAATTAAAAATGCACTCTCAAAACCAATCAAAAAATGAGAAAAACAGTCTCTAATAGGTTATCCTTCAGTTAATGTTTGTTTATAACGGTTAGCTAATTCTTTTAATTTTTCTAAATCCCCTTGTTGTTGAGGGGCCTGGAATTTTAACCCATCTCCTTCTTTACGAGGAACTATATGAAAATGAACGTGAGGTACCACTTGACCTGCTCCTTTTCCATCATTACAGAGTATATTAACACCTTCAGCATTTAAAGATGAAGCTACAGCTTTTGCTAAACGCGGTAAGACATTAGCAACAAAGATTGTCTCCTTTTCCGATTCACGAAAAGATTCTACATGTTTTTTGGGGACAACAAGGCTATGGCCTTCAACAGCAGGGAAAGCGTCCAGAAAAGCAATAATATCTTCGTTTTCGTAAAAAACTGCTGCAGGAATCTCTTTCGCTATAATTTTACAGAATATACAATCCATTAGAAAGGCACTTCCGTTTTCTTTTAAGCTAATATTTCATCCAAGAGATCCAAAGGTAGCAATAAGACCCGGAAGTTGGGACAAAGAATCATCAGCCAGTTTCATAAGTTCTTCAGGTGTTTCATGTTCTGCAGAATAGAGGATTAGGAATAAATCATGCCCGTCTACTTTTTGAGGCGTCATAATATAAATTCCGTGTTTTAGATAACCAACCATCTTTTCGCTAGTTAGTAAACTGCCTTGAACTTTTTGTTCAAGTCCCACTAGGGTTAAAGCAACCTTTTCGCACATATCCCCTACAGAAGGATCAAATGCACTCTTAGCAATGACATAGTTCCGATTTAATAAGACTAAAGCACTACTCTTAGTGTCATCAAGTAATTTCTCCATCCAATTTTCGACAACTTCTCTTCGAGAAGTAATCATCCGAAGTCCCATGCTAAATGCGCTAATTAGGGAATTCTCATCAAAAATGGTTGTCCATGGAAGTGCGTATGCTTCTGGTGCAAGGTTATCAAGAGTTTCTTGAATTTTTTCTAAATTCTTGTCAAACTCATTAGTTTCTTGAAAGTCAGCATCTGCTTTGTGAATACATAATACTAAATGCTCTTTATTAAAATCTTTAATAACTTTAAGAATATCTTCAAGGTAGGATAGTGCTTCATCAAGCCGTTTACTATCCTGGATATCGATTACGAAATAGAGAATATCTAAACCTTTTAGATCCTTAGAAGTGCGGAGGTATTTGTCCCGATAATTTTTTTGTCCTCCAAAATCCCACATAGCAACCTCAAAACCTAAAATATTAACGATATTCCGTTCGATTCCTTTAGTGGGCTTTAAATTTGGTACTGTACTAAACTTCTTACTTAATCCCATAATAAATGAGGTTTTGCCGGCAGCGTCTAACCCCAATAAACCAATTTTCATCAAGATCACCTAAATTATTCAACAATCTACTTTGAAGAATCCTTTTCGTTTCAAAGAACAGTATAAGTTGACCTTTAACAATTTCTGAATGACAACTATCAACCTACAATAGCAATTATTTAGTGATCTCTCTGTCCAACTAAGCTATCAATCTTGAATTTGTTACATTCCTGATACTAATGGGTCGTACTATTACAACCTTTCGAGATCTCCTTGAACGAGAACGGAATGAATGGCAGCCTTTTCGCCGTGGTCTGCGAGTAAGCTCTCGATTAGCTTTCGATCAGATGTGGGTCGCTGCATTTCACAATGCAGACGCTGCCACAAATAATCCAAGAGTAACAGTTCTTGATAACATCCTCTTTTCAATCCTAGTTGACTTACAAAAGCAGAATCTTGAGCTAAAAGAACACATTGATCAATTAGAACAGAAAATCAACAAGAAGACAAAGGAGAGATGAATTTAGTTTAGATGTGTGCTCTATACACGACCTTCTTTAAGTCGTTTCATATGAACAAGGTATTTGTAGGCTTTGGTACAATTAGAACAGCAACATATTTGGTCAAAAGAGCTTGGTTTGAACATACGCTCACAGTTAGGGCATTGCTTTTCTTCTTCCATTAAAGAGCACCTCACTCTGACCAGAATAGGTTTTTTTTAAAGGTGATAATTGTTATTAGAGTGTTATTCTCATTATCAGCAATTTTGACGTTCAAATATTCGTCTGAAATTTGTTATGATTTGTAATTAAAGAACTTGTGCATTATCTAAAGGTTACAGATTTGGTAATACTTACTAACTAACCTTACCAGAAGATCTTTATTAGAAGCTAGAAAGATTTATTTTTGTAAAATACTGTACCAAATCTTGAGGTTTCCTAAATGTCTTATGTGGAACGTGCTTTCTATGATTATCTCAAAAGTACGATGACATCTGGAGTTCGGATGCTTTTAGAAAGGCGATTAATCTTATTTTCATTCTTTCTAGTAATAATTGGAGTGGTTAATACAGCTTTAACCTATCTATATAAGAATGAAAAGGATGCTATTACTGTCTCAACCTTAGAAGGCGTTTTCCTTTTAGAATTAGCGATTGCTATCGGTTTTATCTGTGCAGGATTACTAAGTCCATTATTTCGACTCAGGTCTACATTAGGAAGATTTTTAGTACTTATATTTTCATCAGCGATCTTTTTTGCAGTTGGTTTTATTGGTGAATCACAGCAAGTTGATGAAACCTTTCTTGAATGGATTCCTATTTTCCTGCTTTTTTCTTGGGCTCTTTTTATCCCTCTTTCAACATTTGCTTTTGCTCATGGATTGTTTTCAAACAAGATTACAGGGAGTGTTCTTTTTCTTGGTAAACCCTCGGCTGACCGACGAGCAATCTTCTGGGGACCCATTTTTCTATTAGCATTAGGAGTAGGGATTGTTTCTATTTTTCTTTTGCTCAATGAAGAAATTTTTATTGGCATTTCCGGAATTATTGTTGGATTCATCATTATTTTTGCAGTCCTTGGACATCTTGTTTCAGATGATGTTTTTAGTACAAGTCTTGGGTTTTTCTTCCTCCTTTCTATTCCTCAATTTATTCTACTCATTGTAACTGGGACAGCTTCTGGACCCGTCTCTACTATCAATTTTATTTTGTTAATTTTCTCTCTTCTTTATGGAGCTCAATCCGTTTCAAAAACAATTCGAAAACGAGATCAAAGATTAGGTAAAATAGAGATTGACTCTAAGGAAGAAATCGAGCTTTCCTTAGTGGACAAGTTCATTCTTAAAGTAGGTGGGGAAGGCGTAGTGCTTATGCTTCTTGGCTGTGCACTAGGTTATCATCTTGTTCAGCTTGAGATGTATGCAGATTTCGAGATTCCTTTAATCGAATCGCTTGATGCTCCATCTGTCGGATTTGTATACCATCTTCTTGCATGGAGTTTTATGATTCTAATCATTTTTGCTGCTATCGTTCTTTTTAGATTCAACAGACGCTTCCGAAACCATTATACCGCAGACATTTACAGAATGGACTTTTTACCACCCTATGAGGAATTAGTAGATTTTTTTGGACGCATGCGACGCGGTGAAGTAAGTTGGAGTAGGCTTCTCGGGAAATATGCTAAATATGCCGCAGTAGAAGGTGTAAAACGAGGAGTTGGACGATTATGGCCTGGAAAAGGGAAAAAAGCAAACGAGGAGTAAAAAACTAGATAGTAACGTGTATTGTTCCTAAAAGCTCTTTAGTCTGTTGAACATTCTTCTTTTTTGGTTTTAATAATCATTTGAAACCCTTTAATAATCCTAAATCATTGAGTTTTTATCCTGAAACCTAATCTTTAAAAAGACGGTTTCAGAATGTAATTTATAGAGAACATTCCTTAATTAATGATAGCAAGGATATATCTCAAGAACAAGCTTATAAGACTATTGAACTTAAGAAACTAAACTATTATCTTATTCCACTTATTTCTCGTTCCTATTGTCTTTCTCATATTTAACCACTTCAGGACATTTTCAGATTCCGGACAAATCTTTAGGAAGTTGGAAACAATCGACTTAGTAAAAGATAAACCTTATGAGGAAACTCGAATAGAAGTTGTAACATGTCCTGAATGCAGACAAACTTCCTTTATTGTAGATAGCGA
>JAEOTI010000044.1 GCA_016839955.1 Candidatus Hodarchaeota archaeon
ATAAAGCAAAAATTATTGCTAAAGATGCTAGTTGTAGCTGAGTCTTCCCTGTTTTACTACCGGTAATTGACCAACTTCGCAAGTAATTGATAAAATCTTGCTTAATTTGTCTTAAGGAATCTTTTTTCTGCAGAGGTTCTTGTGGAGGGGGAATTTCGGGTATTTTGAGTTCTTCTGGTAATATCAGAGGTAACTCATTGTGATCTGGTAATTTCTCAATCAAATCGGTAACGATTTTTTCCGTGGATTTAACCAGTTTCACATAATATTTGAAAATTTGATAGTAAAAACTGAAAAACCGTTTGTTGTGTAATACATCAGTCGTTTGGTTCTTTAAAGAAGTTAATCGGGCGATAAGTTGGGGGAGATAATCAATTTCTATATCTAAGGATCCAACACCTTGTTTAAGAATGATTTCAAGGTATTCTTCAAGATTTAACGCACAGTAGTAATGAAGCTGTTTATTATTTGGAACCTTTGTCTGTAAAACTGGAAAATTACTAATTGGATTTGTTAAATCAGAGAGTATTTTCTTGATATTATTTTTCGAAATTTGGGTTATTTCAGCTATTTGTTTTACCGTAAGATACTCGTGTTCCATCAATAAAGTGAAGAGAACTCCGATTCTCTCGGGTTCATAGCCTAAACTTTCGTGAATTCGCATTAAAAAGTGAATGTAGTCAATTTTTAATTGCAAAACAGTTTTATTCACATCTAATAACTCCCTGAGTATATTAAATTACTTAATAGAACATTTATTGACTACTTATTAATTTATTTGATTTCGGTAATTTCGGTAATTTTACCGAATTCGACGATTTTATAAGTAATTGCATTATTTCTACTACTCGTGTTGTTTGCGGGATTACTGCAAATAACCAGAAAAGAGTGAATAAAAATGTCGAATATTAAGATTAGAATTGAAAACCTAACTAAGTATTACGGTAAAACTCGGGGAATAGAACAACTCTCCTTGCAAGTGTTTAAAGGAGAAATTTTCGGATTCCTAGGACCCAACGGAGCTGGTAAAACAACTACCATACGTTGTTTATTGAATATTCTATTACCAAATACTGGAAATATGTGGATAAATGACCAGGTTGTTTCGAGGACTAATGCAAAAATCCGAGAGGATATTGGATTTATCCCAGGTGAGCTTGTTTTACCAGAAAACTATACTGTAGATGATTTTCTGGATTATGTCCAAAGCATGAGAAATACGAAAAGCATACGTCGTGATGAGTTAATCACTCGCTTTACATTACCTCATCGAATGAAGATTGGAGAATTGTCCAAAGTTAATAAACAAAAAGTAGCAATCGTTGCAGCATTCATGCACGATCCAGATGTACTTATTCTTGATGAACCTACCTCAGGATTAGATCCTCTGTTACAACAAGAAGTGTATGAACTTCTGTTAGAAGCAAAAAGTAGAGGAAAAACTGTTTTCTTCAGTAGTCATAATCTTGCAGAGGTACAAAGAGTTTGCGATCGCGTAGGGATAATAAAAAATGGGAAATTGATCAGAATAGAAGATATTGAAAGTATTAACGACAAAGTACCACGAATTCTTGAAGCAAAATTGAATTCTGTTGATACAAGTCTTCTAGAAACATTACAGGATAATTTATTAGAAAAAGTTGGAAATACTGTAAAAATCAGAGTCGCACAAGGTGATTCAATTAATGAATTTCTTGAAATTCTGATGAAAATGCACCCTGAAGAAATTTCGTTCCCTCCTGCTAGCCTAGAAGCTTACTTTATGCAGTTTTACGGAGAAACTGAGGTGTAATCACATTGAGTTTTAGCAATATAATCAAAAGAAATTATCTACATACATATAATAAGCGAACGGTAGCTATTATTGCATCAATTTTGTTTACTGTTGTTATACTTGTGTTTGGAGCTATTTATCCTGGTGAAGAAGGAATTCAAGACTATTTTTCGGTCTTTGTTATGATCGCAACGATTGATGTTGAGAATCCTGGTTTTTCTGTCTGGTTAATTTTCAACAATGGATTATTATTGAGCATTTACACGGCCGCAATCGGAATTTTCATTGGAGTAAATCTGTTACCACTTTCTGATAAGGATGGTAAGGATTTGATTTTCACCACACCCAAGTCTTTAGTGTCAATTTTCTTAGAAAATTCTATTATCAGTGTTATCTTACTATTTTTAACACTCTTACCTAGTTTCTTAGTTTCAGTAATCCTCTTATACGCAAATAATGCTATGGATGCATTGGAAAATATATTGATTGGATTTGTGCTAGCCTTTTGTTTAACGATGTTCTTTATGTTCTTGACCGCCTTTGGAGCTGCATTAAGGTTCTCTAAGGGGACAGGATATTTGATTGGTGGAATATATTTCATTTTTGC
The DNA here is from genome assembly GCA_016839955.1 of Candidatus Hodarchaeota archaeon. The sequence goes on from JAEOTI010000044.1 coordinate 2,382, forward strand.
ATTTATTGCAGAACTTTCCGCAAATTCTTCACCTGATCTAGAGTTCTTAAAATCATACAGTATGTTTTCTCAAGCTGAAATCACTCTAAGTAGCTTTAATTCCTCCTGGAATGGCGAATTTATTACGTTATGCCTATTGGGAGTTATTCCACTCATCTTACTATCAATATTTTTCCTCTACAAGAGAGACTTCATTGAGAATACAAATGGAACATCAGAACACGCTCAAAATGAAGATATTGTAGAACCAAAAAGATCCTCGCGAATTAATAACATACGCAAACCTATCGAAGGACTTCTATCTAAATCTGGATGGTCAAGACCAATAATGAGGGACCAGCTTCATTCAATTGCAGGAGTGTTTAGTTTTTTTGTTCTCTTCATTGGTTTTATGATGCTTTATCTCACATCAGTATTTCCTGGAGAAGAAGAACTAGCAATCTTGTTAGCGGGATTTGATTTACCAATGATTCGAGCTTTACAATTCGGATATCCAGTAGTAGGATCATCGGCAGGGTATTTAGCATTTGAGATCTTCAGCTTCGCTTTCATGCTCTTTGGTCCATACATTCTTGTCGTGGTTAATAATATTATTTTCAGAGATAAGAAA
>JAEOTI010000045.1 GCA_016839955.1 Candidatus Hodarchaeota archaeon
ATAATGGATTTCAGATCTTTAACTTAGGATATGGCAAACCGATTAAATTAATGGATTTTTTATTAATCTTAGAGAAAATTTCAGGGAAAACAGCAAAAATTGAATATTCACAACGTCAACCCGGAGACGTTGATGTTACATTTGCTGATATTTCAAAAGCAAGACAGTTATTAGGCTTCCATCCAAAAATAAGTGTTGAGGAAGGTCTTAAAAGATATTTGTCTTGGTTTAAACAGTATTATGGTACTTTCTAATATTCATATCAAAAATAATTGATGAGAGCCGATTTGTCTCTGTTGTAGTTTATGCTTATTATCAAAGAACTGAATTATAGATTTTTAAATATTGTTTTGCTACTTTAGCCCATGTAAAGTTATTTTCAAATCTTTCTCTCGCTTTTTTTCCAAGTTCTTGTGAAAGAGATGGAGACTGAAGGAGATTTTGTAAAGACAAACTTATAGCTTCAGAATTTCTAGGAGGAATAAGGATACCAGTATCCCCTATAACAAACTCACAGCCAGTGTCCTTGGTAGTAATTACAGTAGATCCTGATGCCATTGCTTCAAGCAAAACAATTGGAAAATTCTCTGATTCCGATGGAAAGACGAAATATTCAGATGTCTGGTAAAGCATTGTTAATCTCGGGTTTGAATTATCAATCCATCCATGGAAAGTAACATCTATGTTCCATTTTTCAGCAAGATTTTCGAGATGTTGTCGATATGGACCATCTCCAACAATATCAATATGAAGGTCAAAATTAGATTCATTTACTGCTTCAAGAAGATATTGGATTCCTTTTCGGGGAAGAAGTCTACTCACAACTAAAATATTCTTTTTCTTCTTCATCGGTCTGAATTGATAAAGTGGTAACGCATTCGGTACTATGCTGACATTAGGCATCTGAACTTTAATTTCAATCATTTTTTTCAATCTATTTGATAGAGGAATCACCATTGAACTGTTCAATATAATTTCTTTCCATATATCTTTTACAAAAACGTGTAGCTTGAGAAATCTATCTGGATTATAACTTGGAACATCACTTCCATGGATAGTGATGATATAAGGCAATTTTACAATTTTTTTTAATAAATATGAAACAATTCCTGTTGGGATTATAAAATGGGTATGGTTAAGGGTATATTTTTCCATTTTTGAAAGTTTAGTAGATTTATATAGCGCATTTGGGATAAATGAAATCATCTCAGAAAAGTCACAAATTTCTTTTCTTCTCCTTATTGAAGGAACTCTGAATACTCTGACATTCCCAAAGGATTCTTCTCTCTTTAACCCTTTCATATGCATAGTTACTATGTCTATCTTGGCACCCAAATCATTTAATGCCATAGCCAAATTTTTAGTTACTAAACCCGCTCCTCCGCCTAAGGGAGGAAATTCATAATTGAGCATTAGTATCTTAATTTGGATTTCCTCCAATTAACGAATAGATATAGAATGTAATTCATACCTGAATTTATCCTAAAGCTAGAATGTCAAAAATAAACTACATTTTCTAGATCAAATAATTTTCGGTTAATCTCTGTGAATGATCAAATGAAAGATGATCAAATATCTCAACAAAGTATGATTGCGAAAATAAGCTATGATTTTAATTTTTTCTCCTTAAGGGAGCTGTAGACAAAGGCCTGTTAATTTTCAGTCAGGGATGATGAATAATAAAGCAATAAAATTTTCGATATTCTCAAATAGATATGAAGTTTTCCCTTTTTATATAACTTGGAGTTATCTATATTGATATCTGTCGTTATCCCACTATATAACGAGGAAGAAAACATTGTTAAGCTTCTAGAATCACTATTCAAAGTACTAAATAAGCTAGAGGAGAAGTTTGAAGTAATAGCAGTAGATGATGGTTCAAGTGATTCTACTCTAATTGTTCTTAGAGAAGAGAAAAAAGAAAAAAAATTAAACGAATTGAGGATTATAGAATTAAGAAGAAATTTTGGCCAGACTGCAGCATTATTTGCTGGTTTTTCAAAGGCAAATGGTGACTCTGTAATTTCAATGGATGGTGATCTCCAAAATGATCCAGAAGACATTCCCAGATTATTAGCTAAATTAAGAGAGGGCAATGACGTTGTTTGTGGATGGCGCAAAAATCGAAAAGATTCAATATTCAAGAAAATCCCTTCAAAAATCTCGAACTATCTCAACAGACGTTGGAATAAGGTTGATATCCATGATTC
>JAEOTI010000225.1 GCA_016839955.1 Candidatus Hodarchaeota archaeon
CTTATCCCAGCATATAATGAAGAAGAAAGCATTAAATCTGTACTATCTGAAGTTTACTCAATTGATTATGGCGTTCCTTTTGAAGTTATTCTAGTTGATGATGGTAGCACTGATAAAACGGTAGAAACAGTCAAAGAATTCATCCAATCAATGAAAACAAATAATTTTCAGCTTATTAAATTACCAAGAAACATGGGCAAAACCATGGCGATTAAAATGGCTATAAACAATTCTAATTATGAAATAATCGTCATACAAGATGCAGATGGAGAGTATAACCCTAAAGAAATTCCTAAATTACTTCAACCAATATTGGAAAATAGAACTTTAGTCGTTTACGGAAGTCGATTTAAGGGTAATATTAGCTCAATGAGAATTACACATCGTTTTGGGAATAAATTTTTAAGTTTGATAACAAGAATCTTATATAATATTGATATATCAGATATGGAAACTGGATATAAAGTTTTTCGAAGAAAAGTTCTGGAAGCATTTGATATTACAACATCAGGTTTTTTAATGGAACCAGAAATAACAGCGAAGATCTCTAGGTTGGGCTATCGTATTATAGAGGTTCCTATTACATTCAGAGAAAGAAAGAAAGGTGAAAAGAAAATTTCTTGGCGTGATGGGATTTGGGCTTTTTTAGCGTTAATCAAATTCCGATTTTAATCTAATTGGTGATGCTTATTCATCCAATACTAAGACGTTTTCTCATTTCTTGTATTTTTGGTTTCTTCTTCATATTCATTATCTTTATAGTGGTAGATCTTAAAACGATATTCGATAGCGTCCTCTCTCTTTCTTTTAAAACAGTTCTCATTATATTTTTTATCTATATTTGCTCTCTTTTATTACGATCACTAAGATTTTGGTTACTTGTTAATGGAGTGAAAGGTAATTTCAAAATATCAACTTCAATTGGGGTCACTTTTTCTTCTTATTTTCTTTCAATATTTCTTCCAGCACGAATTGGTGATGGAATCAAACTCTTCAGGGCAAAAAAGAAATATGATGTCCCTTATACTTCTACAGGGTTGGCAGTTATTATCGAAAAAGTATTAGATATCTTGTGCATCTCTTCAATAGTAATTGTCTCAATAATAGTCATAATTTTGACTCAAAACGTCATACTTTCAAATGAAGCATTATTTCTATTGCAAACAGTATTAATTATAGAGATTTTGGGTTTTTTTATCTTAATAATGATATCTATTTATGGAGAACATTTTATTCCTTTTTTCAATCGTATGGGAAATATTGGTGAATTTCTGATCTTGATTTATAAGAATTATAAAGAGGCATTAAACACATTCATCCAAAAATACACCCTACTCATCCTTACTCCTTTGATAACCATAATGATTTGGTTGATTGATGCAATTTGCTTATATCTCGTAATATCTGATCTTGTTTATGTGTTTGATCAAAATTTAATCCTTATTACAATACTAAGCGCCTTATTTGGTTTCTTGACCTTTATTTTTCCCATTTCACCAGGGAATATAGGATCTTATGAGTTAGCTGTGTCTATAATGTTCATTGTGTTCTTTCCATCTTTTTTAGATATAATCATTAGTGCAGCTTTAATTGAACATGCGTTGAAAATGTTTATTCATCTTGTTTTTGGAGGTCCTCCCACCATTTATTACAGTGATTTCGTTTTAGATTCTTTGAAGTAATGCAAGATCGACTTTTCTTCTGTATTTTAAGGTGCTAGTGGTGATTTTCTCAGTTAACCATTAGCAGATCTCAACTGATAGTAATTTTATCTCCCCCAAGATTTTTAATTGAATAAGATGGAACAAAAGTGCCTCTTTAATGAATTTATTTGCGTTTACTCTACTATTTCCTTTCTTTTTTTCTTCTGATACTGAATAGTGCCAATGTAAGGAGTATCATTATTGAAATAAGCGAACTGTTCACATTAGTACTAGTCATCAGTGAAATCTCTGTATTTGTACCAGTCATCTGTTTATTAGTCAGGAGTGAAGTGTTTTTTTCTGTACTAATCTGTGTGGTAGTAGTTTGCGTAATACCTACCTGTACAGTACTTGTTTCTGTATTAGTTTGTGTAACAGTCGTTTGGGTAGTACTCCTCTGTGTAGTAATCTCCTCAAAAATATAATCAGAAAATCTTCCCATGTGGATTCTTGTAATATTGTCTGCATTAGCAAAATAAACACGAAATCTATCATAAGGTAATGATTCCACGAAAAAAGACCCTAAGTTTGAAAGGGTTGAATTCATATAAGCAAGATTGTACCTAAAACCAAACCCATCTCCCCATTCAAGGGCGGCCTTGGAAGGAATATCTGTTTCCCAAGTTATATTAATACCTGCATCAGTCTTATAAACGATCAATGAGGTAATATTTGGAGCATATTCTACATTTAAATAATAAGATGGCTTCCAATAGTCATAGTAATATTTTAAGATGGGATTATTAGTAGATCGAAATAGAAATTCCAATTGATATACGTGTTTTCTCATATAGTTTTTCTTACCTGGTATTCTTAAAGAGTATTTTGAACATCCAAAAGGTTCTTCATATGTATGAATGTTATTGATTAATGCATTTAATCCTTTATCGAAAAGAGTCGATGCTAGGGTTTTATTCGGAGTATCAGGGTGCTGGGAATACTCCCAGAGACCAAAAAGAGCAGCAATATGACCATTCAGTACAAATTCAAGTTCTTCTTCATTAATTGTTCCACATTCAAGATACCAAGCTGATTCCTCCCCGAAATTATACGCAAAACCTCCTTGTTCCCGAGAATAATTTTCCTTTGAAAAGACCAAACCCCCCACTTCCCAAGGATAGGTATATGAGTGTAAAATTTTCTGAGCAGCTTCTAAATAGGAAGAATTATCGGAAATTTCTTCTGCTCTTAATAAACATCGAATAGCATATGACTGAGACAAACCACTGACCCAGGGTACATTGATGTTAAAGTAACCAATAGGATAATTATATAGAAGAAAACCGTCTTCAGTCATATTTTTTATAATGAAATCAGCAACCGCAAGAGTTCTGGGATAATTGCCGTGATAGAATTGGTTAATACCGAAAGTGGAATGTGTATATGGATTAAAACGATCATCTGAAATCAAGAGAAATTCACCATTCCACTTATATTGACCTGAGTCTATTTCATACTGCATATTAGACTCTCTGTCAATAATTTTCCATCCGTCAGGATAAAAATAGTAAAAAAATCCTTCCCTCTGAATCTGGGATCGTTCCTTATACAACATAAAATGAGCTTGAGTGGATATTGGACCTAAGCACAAGATTACCAGAATCAGAAGAAAACCCAAAATTAAATGGTTCTTCTGTGTCACGATTTTTCTTGTCAAAAAAGTTCTTTTTCCCTAAATAAATTTATCTGAAACCTCAGCTATTGACCTTTACTGGATTATTTTCTGGGGTACATAAGCTTCTACTTGTTAAAATTCCTAAATATCAGTTTTCAAGGAGAATGCCCAGTCCAGATTTAAAAAATGATTTAAAGAAGAAGTAGAAGAAGAGCACTAAATTCTCCTACAACTATTACCCAATCGTGAAATCGCATTTTTAAAGGATGCAAAACAGTTTTTGGTATTCGAGTGTTCCAATTTCGAGCATATAATGCCTCTGCAAAGAGTGCAGCCTTGTCTTGGGTCATTACTAACAATGGAATACTTAAGCTTGGTAAGTAACGCATTTTCTGGAAAATCCCGCCATCTAAGGGAATCCCGCGCGATATTTGGAGCTGATAAATTCTTTGAGTTTCTTCCTGAAACATGGGTAAGAAACGATAGGAAAGACTCACTTGCCACGCGAGACTGTAAGGAACATGAAATGCCCATAATGCCCTGGCAAGATCATCAGGACTCACTTGCTTTAGAAACCAGTTAAAAAGCCATGTTAAGCCCCAAAATCGAAGTAACATCAACCAGAGATGGTGAAACTCTTGGGAAACAAACAACCAATTTAAAGCAAAGATAAGGACTGTGGGTACAATCAAAAAAATCCATATTCGTGCGCTTTGGCGCAATGATGTCAAACGAAAATAACTATACACAAAAAGCAAAATAAATCCGAGCTGAATCAATAAGTAAGGAGAAAGTAAGATCAGTAGGAAAAAAATAACCAATCCGACTAGAGAGACACGTGGGTCAAGTTTCATTGCATTATTTCCCCAAAATATCAGAAATCATGGTTACTTTTGCTTTGAGGCTCTCTTGAGCCAAATACATTTTTAGAAGATCAGTATGAGAGCTCGCTCCCTCGAATCTCTGAATAAATTGATAAATCTCAGGAATTTTCAAAAAATCCCATTCTTTTGAATCGTGAAATTTAATAAAATCGAGAGGTGTCCCATTGAATTGGATTGAACCATTAACCAGCACAATCAACCGATCACAAAGAGCCAACTGAAACTCAATATCATGAGAAACGATCAGAAACCCTTTCCCTTGGTTTCTCATCTCCTTTAAAATTTTCAACAAGAATAGGAGGGATTTTTGATCAGCATTGGCCGTAGGTTCATCAAGAAGAAAGAATTTTGCTGGAATAGCCAAGGCCACAGCCATGGCTAAACGTCGTTGTTCTCCGCCAGATAAAGTGTAAGGATGATTTCTACGAAGCTTTTCCAAATCAAATTGCTTGATTAAGCTCTCTAAACGAGACATCCGTTTAGATTTGTCTTCCTCATGCAGGGCTAGGGTAACAAGTAATTCATTTTCAACCGAGGAAGTAAAAAACTGTTTTCGAGTAAACTGAAATGTAACAATTATCTGTTGTGCAAGTTGGCTTGTGATTTGTTTCGTTATTTGTTTGTTATCAAGAAAAACTTCTCCTGATTGTGGTCGAAGCAATCCATTGGCTATTTTCAATAATGTAGATTTTCCAGCACCATTCGGGCCAAGAATTCCTACCACTTCATTTGTAGAGAGTTCGAGGTCAATTTGATTGAGGACGGGTTGTGTTTTAATGTAACCAAAGGTTACTTTCGAATATTTCAGACTAGACAACTTTTTACTTCCCAATCAATTGAAAGAGTTCATCTCCATTCTCAAAGTCAGGTGTTTGTTCTCTTTCCCTGCATATATTCACACCAATATGGAAAATTTCTGGTACTCGAAGTATTTCTTTAATGATAGGGAAATTAGAAGCTAAAAAACCTTGCTTTGGGGTCTGTAGTAAGACTTGCCCATCATCTAACACAATAACTTCATCAACAATGGGTAAAACATTTTTTAATTGATGAGAGACAATTATTATAATTTTATCTCTCCCTTGGATTAGCTTAATGATGTCAAATACCCTCTCACGAGAGTTATCATCAAGAAAAGCAGTAAACTCATCTAATAATAGGATATCTGGTTGTAATATTAAGATTGATGCTAACGCTACAAGAGCTAATTCCCCCCCCAGACAAATCAGTAGTTGATTGGGAAATTAAATGAGATATGTTGAGCTTTTCAACGATATTTTCAATCTTTTGTTTAATTACGGAAGGGGGAAGAGCTAAATTCTCTAAACCGAATGCTAGATCTTTTTCAACTGTAGCTCCGATTACTTGTAAGAGAGGATCTTGAAATAAGTAGCCTAAATCTGTACGATATTTCCAAAATTCTTCTAAAGATATTGATTTGTCATTTACTCGGATCTCACCATATATAGTTGCAGGATAAAACAAGGGGATAATCCCTTTTAAAAAGCGTAGTAGAGTACTTTTTCCACTTGCAGTAGCACCAGTGAGA
>JAEOTI010000226.1 GCA_016839955.1 Candidatus Hodarchaeota archaeon
CCAACTTTCAGAGTATATGAGTCAACCTCCCCATACCGTTGCATTCTTATTTGGATCGCCAAATCCTAAATCCAGTTTTGTCGAATCTTACGGAAGAAGCATTTGTATTGGAAGTGCCCAACCCCTTTCCCTACAATTTGTATTTGGAATTCCCTTAGATAGTACTCGGGAGAAAAGGAAAGTTAATTTACTTCCTCTTCGTCAATTATTATATGGAACTATTTGAGAATTTAAACAACTTTTTAAAAAGGTTTTTTTAGTGAAATTACCTAATCTTCTTTATTTCCAACAGTTCTTGCGTTTGGAAAATGGAAATAGGATTTTCATAAAAAGCTTTATAAATATATTTTCATAATTCACAATTAATCGCCATCAAGAGAGTATATCTCTATTGTTGGTGGTTTGGAGCACGTAATATGAGAATTAACAGAATAACGGGATTCTTACTGATTGGAATCTTTGTCGCAACAAGTCTGATGCTTACTGCAACAGCAGTTACTGGAGAGACACAATCTGCCCTTATGGGTAAACCAGACAAACCTGGTAAACCCCCCAAGCCAGATCCAACACCAAGTTGGAACAAAGCAGATCTCACTCACAAATTACCCTGGTGGAACGATGCTATTGACACCGAGAAACAGGGTTACACTGGTGCAGGAAGTGTAGTTGTGATACTCGACACCGGTTTAGTAGCTGCTTGGCAAGATTATTTCCCTCAAGAGAACATTCTCTCTGAACACTGTCATAGTTACACAAAACAATATAAAAAAGATCGTGTAGAGTGGAACAAAGACACAGAGGGCCATGGCACAGCAGTTACTGGTACAGTCATTGGCTACAGGCTTGATTCTGGCGATGGTTATTGGATTCAAGGTGTTGCTGAGGATGCAAAAATCGTTATGCTCCGAGTACTCTATTGGACTGGTGGTAGTGGTAAACAATACGTTTCTGAACAAGAATTGTTAAACAACTGGGCTGAAGCAATTGACTATGCCCGAGATCTTCATACTGGCGCCCTTTCTGGTTACAACATGATTATCTCTATGTCACTTGGTTTTGATTACACAAATGCTGCTCTTACCTCTGCTATTGATGGCGCTGAGGCTGAGGGTATTGTTGTTAGCACTTCTGCCGGAAACGCCGGTCCAGGACCAAATACCACAGCTTATCCTGCAAATCTTGATGACACCACATCAGTTGCTGCTGCAGGCCACGAAGATTTTACAGGTACCTATGGACTTACTGGAATTTGGGGTGACATCCCTGAGAATGATTTCTCCGGTATCTTTGTCTCTGACTTTAGTAGTCGAGGTAAAGTTGATGTTACTGCCATTGGTGAAAATCTCGTTTTACCCTATTATGGTGGATATTACTATATTAGTGGTACGAGCTTTAGTTGCCCCCAGACCTCAGGTGTATTCGCCCTAATGTTTGAAGCATATGGTGGCATGAGTGTTTCTTGGCTTGAAAACCAACTACAAGGCTCATGTGTTGACTTAGGGTATGGAGTAGATACTCAGGGTGCTGGTTTCGTCCAGGCCGATGCAGCTGTTTAGAGGAAATTGAGACAAAACTAGATCTCTAGTTTCAGGCTCTCCCTCTTTTTCTTTCTTTTTTCTTATGAAAGACAGAGGAATAAAGTTGAGTTGCAATATATTATTTCAGGATTCTTTCGATGAAAGAATATATTCATTGTTAAAACAAATTGGTCCAAAAACACTCTCCGAGTTAACTGATTTAACTGGAGAAAATCGGATGACACTTTTTTCAACGTTAGGACGATTAATGACCCGAAGACTCATTGAATCTGTTTCAAATCATGAATTAAGGTTTTCTATGACCTGAGACTATTAATTCGTTCTTCTCCTACATGTTCAACTAATTTCTGAGCAAAGGTATTAAACACTTCTTCAACCCCCTCTCCCGTTTTAGCTGAAGTTGAAAATGATATTATAGACTCCATTTTATTTGCCATTTCATCTCTAGCAGCTTCAGGAACAACCGGCTCGGGGGTAATTAGATCAATTTTATTTCCTACAATTACATTAAACTTTACATTGGGCTCTTGCTCTAGAACTCCTTGATGCCATTCTGGCAGAAAATCAAGAGTTTGGTGTCTTGTAACATCATAAACATATAAAACTCCACTTGTACCCGCATAATATGTCCGTAAATAACCGATGTTTCTTGCATGACCTGCAATATCCCAAACCTGTAAAGTAACTGATGCTCCATTTGGTAGATCAACTGTTTTTACTAGAAAATTAGATCCTAATGTAATCTGGTAATCTGATTTGAAAGTGTCTCGAACATATCTGAGGATTAAGCTGGTTTTTCCTACAGCTGGCTCTCCAAGAAGTAACAGTTTGAAAATATATTTATTTTCCAATATTACACCTTCTACTTCTTCTAGATCCTTCATGTTGTTATTTATACTAATTTTACACTTCTTCATATGTTAAGAATAATTTATATCGAATTATACTTACTATATTGGATATAAGAAAAAACATTTTCTCAAAAAGAATCAAACTTCAAAAGAGCTGAATATGTGTTGCTTGGATAATGGCATGTCTTTCATGAAAGAAAAACTCGAATAAATTTACTGATGAGGTTTTACATCAAAATTAGAGGAGTTATACATTTGTCGTTAGGAATTATTCTCTGTTAGCCGTTCTAATGATAACTCTGCTAAATTGGTGTATTGCCAAAATAAGCTCCAGATAGCATCATCTCCAATTGTCTGAGTTCCTTTTAATTCAGACAATTTAGAAAAAACAGCATGATGTCTACGTTCATCGCTTAAAATATATTGAAAAATCAGTTTTAAATGGTTTTCATCCTTGAATTCCTTAATGAGTTCGGAATAGTAATTAATGGCGCTATCTTCTATTTCCTTATGCCTTTTTATCAAATCTTGGGTTTTTTCTTTATCTTCAGAAGTTAAATTTAATTGGTCTTTAGAGAGTAGTTTAATGGCCGCTTCAAGTAGTTTCGCATGTTTTAAACTATCTAAGGCAATTATTTGAATGAAGTCACAGATCAAAGTGTTACCAATTTCTTTCGCCGTGTTTTCTGAATCTTCAGCAACCTGTATCTCAAATTCAACATATTTTTTAAGAATTTCAATTATTTCTGGTGTTTTCATTAATTTCGTCTCTAGTAATTGAAATAACGATAATTAAAATAAAATTTATTCATCAAGCCAATAATTAGAATTGATCTTGTAGTTTGTGAATTAATTCTGCAGGTGAGTTAACCTCATAAATTGGGGTTCTTCCACGAAAATCAAGAGTTTTTCCTGCAACCTTACCAGACCATCCTTCTGTTTGAAAAGCATAGATAGGTTTGTTGTATTGCCATGCATACGCTATTTCACTCAAGGTTCCTGCACCCCCTCCAATAGCTACAATCGCATCAGCTGAAGCCACTATGATCTGGTTACGGGCGAGGTTCATACCAGTGACAATTATGATATCACAAAAAGGAGATGCGTCATCCTTACTTAACCCAGGAAGAATTCCGATGATTGATCCTTCTGTATATCGTTCAGAAGAATGTGCTCCACGGGCTACACTTTCCATAACTCCACCTAATCCTCCACAGATTATCCGATAACCTGCGTCGATTAATTCTTTCCCCACTTCTTCAGAAATTTCAATGTCTTTTGAAGAAGCTGTTTGCGTATTACCACCGATGACTCCGATTACTGGTTTTCTCCGCATAAAACTAACACTCAACACCATCAAAATTATTCTACCATTTAAAGTAAGGAAATATAAGAAATAGAGCCATAAAACTATTTAGGAGTACTAAAAACGGATAAATTAACATCTCTAATTTCTTCCTCGTCTGGGAGGTCATCAGAGAAGTTTTTCACGAGTAAATCTAAAACATCATCAATTGAAATTCGTAATTGAGATTCTACAAAACCAACAACACTTTCAGCGACCATTCGCCCTTTTTGGAGCGAATCATGAGCCCCAATAACCACAGAGCAAATATAATCGTTACCCTTGACCATTACTAATCGATAATTCTGTGTTTGGATAGAATGAACTCCACCCGGTTCGTTCATGACAAATGAAGAAAAATTATCTACTGCTGCGAAGAACCCAGCCAGCAGGATAGGATCTCCAAGTGATTTTGTTAGGGGAATTTCTAAGAAAGGTTTTCCGTGTTTATCATAAATATAAACATGATGAATAAGGATTCTTTCTTCTAAAGCTCGTTCATTAACTCGGTCAATGAACCATCGAATTGCAGCCTCTACATTATCCCCAGTGACCATAGATGTAGTATAAATACGAAATGACCGTGCTGGCATTTCAGAAAAGCGTGTGATATCAAGTCCTTCAATAATCTCTGTTAAATCCATTTTTTCTGCAAGATCCCATTTATTTGCAAGAAATAAAATTGGCATGTCTGTACCAGCCCAATCACACACTCGCCAAAACCAATCTCTAGCCTCATCAACCTGCTGAGGATTAGCTGAGTCAAAAATAAAGATAACTCCTTGAGACATCTTAATATATTTCAACCAAAGCATTTCTCGGAACGCTGGTTGGCCGCCTAAATCAAAAAGTTGAAACATGGCCCCTGGATACTCTGTTGGTCGATAAAATTCAACATCTAATCCTAAAGTCGTTCCTTCACTTTCAATAAATTTACCAGTGAGTAATCTCTGTACAAATGTGGTTTTTCCAGATCCCGTGATGCCTGCCACCACAATGGGAATTCTTTTCCCATGTGTCACATCAATGGACTGATCTTCCAGCAATAGAAGAGATCCCCTAAACGAGAAAGTACCTCAGACCAAAAAGACCGATGATTCTTTAAAAATCCTCTTAATTGTTGAGGAAATAATTTGTTTTAAATAGATCCATTTTCCTTCAGTAAAACTTCTCTTGATCGTTTAAAGAATTTAGGAAAAATAATTTCCAATTTATCTCCTTCTTCTCCTTGGTCGTCGTTGAATTGTCTTTATTGGAGGGGTAGTCCGGAATATCTCATTAATATAATAACCCATTATGAGTCCAGTAACTAAACCCCCTGCATGAGCGAGTATGTTTGTATCGACACTGATAGTCATACTGAAAAAGATTAATGCCACGAAAAGTGCAGATTTTACTTGTTGTCGGTAATTTTTCCGTAAAATCATTAAATTTGCACCAAAAATACCGAAAATTGCTCCTGAAGCTCCCACTGAAACATATTCACTTCCCATTGATAATGTTAGAATGTTTCCAACAATACCTGAACAGAAATAAATCAAAAAGAACTCTTTTTTCGAATTTCTGAGTTCTTCGAATCTTAAACCAAAAATAGTTAGGAAAAGTAAGTTTGATGCTAGATGAAGGATGTTTGCGTGAACAAATAGTGCGGTCATTAGTCGATAAATTTCTATTCGCTCAAAGAGTGCCTTATTATATTGTCCCCAAGTAATTAAGGCATCATCACTCGGTACGAAGAAATTCCAAATAGAGAAGTCATAAAAGAGACAAAGAAAAATGTAGACAATTGTATTACTAATTAAAAGACTAGCTGTGGCCCAGGGTGCTGTTTTATCAGTTTTAATTACCATCTGGAGCCAGTCAATCAAGTTTTTTTAACCTCATTAATTAGAGTAACTTTACACTGATTATCCACTAAACATAAGATAATAATTGTAAATAAATATTAATGGGTTTTTTAAATAAAAGGAAATGAATTAACTTAGGATTTATCCTGGAGTTGAAGGAGCAATTGGTCCACTAATTCCAGCACCATTTCTTGGTAATTTTCTTCCAATTCTTTAAAAACAACCAAATCCCCTTCCATAACTATCGGACTTTTCTTTGGAAGAGAAAATGCCCATTCTATAAATTTTTTTGATTGAGTATAATCTATAAAATCCATCAATTGATCCAAGGTCAACGTTTCGTTCGCCTGAATCAACTTAAGGAACGAATCGAAAAAATGACCCCTTAAGTTCCACAAAGAAAAAGTACTATACCCTTTTGATTGTGCTTCGCTAAATATTTCTATATTGGGAAAACCACCTTGTGTGAGTTTTACAACAGTTTGATAGTCGGTTGCTTTATGTTGTTTAACAAGCTCTAACTGTTCTGGAGTCCCAGCACCAAGCGAATTTGCAATCATAAATGTCGGATAGTCTGGAAAACCTCCTTTCTTAATATCTTTGTATGTATTTTTAGCAATCTCGTAATTAGGGGCGTTAGTTTCGTTCACCAACTGCCATTCAGAAAATGTAGAAGCTCCAAGCTGTTTAGCTTGCAAATACAATTTATAATCGGAAAATTCTCCTTTCTGGACTTCTTTTGCAGTTTCTAAGTCTGGTGTGTGTAATTTTTCTATTAATTCTAATTCCTGGAGAGTTGATGCTCCTAATTGCTCAGCTTTTTCAAAGATTTCATAGTTAGGAAAGTTACCATCTATAATTTTCAATGCAGTTTCAAAATC